>JAWERV010000001.1:0-77605 GCA_032481955.1 Streptococcus mitis
CAAACGCCGTAAAAAAGTTGATTACATCGCAGCAAACAAAATTGAATATGTTGATTACAAAGATACTGAGCTTCTTAGCCGTTTCGTTTCAGAACGTGGGAAAATCCTTCCTCGTCGTGTAACAGGAACTTCAGCTAAAAACCAACGTAAAGTAACAACAGCTATCAAACGCGCTCGCGTAATGGCTTTGATGCCTTTCGTAAACGAAGATTAAAGAAAAGACCCGGTTGGGTCTTTTTTTCACGAGCCTTGAAATGAAAGAGCGAGTTGGATCCGGGCGGACCTCTTTTTCAGACCCCAACGGGTCTTTTTTTCACTAGTTCTGGAATGAGAAGTCGAGTTGAATTTGGCTGGACTTTTTCATAAACAATTATTTTATTCTCATCCAAGGAATTACAATAAAAACTGGAAGCTTTTTGAAAATAGGGGATTTAGCTACTTTATGGTATAATGGAAAGAGTTAGATTGAAAGAGGTAGTGAGATGGATGCCAAATTAAGATACAAGGCAAAAAAGATTAAGATTGTCTTTTTTGATATTGATGATACATTGAGAAATTCCAAGACAGGTTTTATTCCAGCTTCAATCCCAACTGTTTTTAAGCAATTACGTGAGAAAGGAATTTTGACAGGTATTGCTTCTGGACGGGGGATTTTTGGTGTCGTGCCAGAGATTCGTGAACTCAAGCCTGACTTTTTTGTAACTTTGAATGGGGCTTATATCGAAGATAAAAAAGGTCAGGTCATTTATCAACATCAGATCGAGAAGTCAGATGTTGAGGAGTATATCTCTTGGGCTAAGCAAGAAGGAATTGAGTATGGTTTGGTTGGGAGTCATGATGCCAAGTTGTCGACTCGCACCGATATGATGAGTGAAGCTATTAATCCAATTTACCCCGACTTAGATGTAGATCCAGATTTCCATGAGAAAGAAGACATCTATCAGATGTGGACTTTTGAAGATAAGGGAGATGACTTGCACTTGCCTGGCAGTCTCGCTGATAAACTTCGCATGGTTCGTTGGCATCAACATTCTTCTGATATTGTGCCGATTTCAGGTTCTAAAGCAAGGGGTGTGGAAAAGGTTGTGGAACATCTTGGCTTGAAACCAGAGAACGTCATGGTCTTTGGAGATGGGCTCAATGACTTGGAACTCTTTGATTATGCTGGAATCAGTGTAGCAATGGGAATTTCTCATGATGAAATCAAAGAAAAAGCTGATTATATTACAAAAACACTAGAAGAAGATGGTATTTTTGATGCCTTAGAAGGATTTGGTATGGTAGAAAAAGAATTGCATTTCCCACAAGTAAACATTGAAACAGTAGAAGGTCCTATCGCTACTATTAAGACCAATCACGGAGACTTGCGTATCAAGCTCTTCCCTGAACATGCTCCTAAAACAGTGGCTAACTTTGTAGCTCTTTCAAAAGATGGTTACTATGATGGTGTTATTTTCCACCGTATTATCAAGGATTTTATGATCCAAGGTGGAGATCCAACTGGTACTGGTATGGGTGGCGAGTCCATCTACGGCGAATCATTTGAGGATGAATTCTCAGAAGAACTTTATAATATCCGTGGTGCCCTTTCCATGGCTAATGCTGGTCCAAATACCAACGGCAGCCAGTTCTTTATCGTGCAAAACCAACACCTGCCTTATTCTAAGAAAGAAATCGCTCGTGGTGGTTGGCCAGAACCGATTGCGGAAATCTATGCAGAGCAAGGAGGAACTCCTCACTTAGACCGCCGTCACACTGTATTTGGTCAGCTAGCTGATGAAGTTTCTTACGCTGTCTTGGATGCTATTGCTGCTGTTGAGACAGGGGCCATGGACAAGCCAGTTGAAGATGTTGTGATTGAAACAATTGAAATCGAGGACTAAGATGAAAATCGGTGATAAGCTAAAGGGGCGTATTACAGGGATTCAGCCCTACGGTGCCTTTGTTGAGCTAGAGACGGGTGATACGGGGCTGATTCACATTTCAGAGATTCGGACAGGGTTTATTGAAAATATCCAAGAAGCCTTGAAAGTCGATGAAGAGGTTCAGGTTCAGGTAGTGGATTTAGATGAATTTACAGGGAAAGCCAGCCTTTCTATCCGCACTTTGGAGGAAGAAAAGCACCAGTTTCCGAGACGGCGACGCTTTTCAAGCGACCGTTTTAACTACGGCTTTGCTCCTCTCAAACGAATGATGCCAATTTGGACTAAGGAAGCCCTTCAACATTTGAAGAAGCAGAAGCACTAGTTAGAAATCTCTATCTTTTGTAATGTTAATATAAATTTGCTATAATAAGACCATGGAAGAAGAACAATTATTAAAATCAGGAGAGCGCATTAACCAGCTCTTTTCGACAGATATTAAAATCATTCAAAATAGAGAGGTTTTTAGCTATTCGGTGGATAGTGTTCTCTTGTCACGCTTTCCACGTTTCCCTAAGAAGGGCTTGATTGTGGATTTCTGTGCTGGGAATGGAGCAGTGGGGCTATTTGCTAGCACTCGTACTCAGGCACAGATTTTGGCTGTTGAGATTCAGGAGCGTTTGGCAGATATGGCTGAACGCTCTGTCCGTTTGAATGGTTTAGAAGAGCAGATGGAGGTCATCTGTGATGATTTGAAAAATATGCCTTCTCGTATATAGGGAAGTAAGGTGGATATGATTTTGTGTAATCCGCCCTATTTCAAGGTGGATCCTCATTCCAATCTGAACGAGAGCGAACATTATCTCTTGGCTCGACATGAAATCACGACTAATTTGGAAGAAATTTGTCGTAGTGCCCAAAGTATTCTCAAGTCCAATGGGCGTTTGGCTATGGTTCATCGCCCTGATCGACTTTTAGATATATTGGATACGTTACAACGGCATAATCTAGCCCCTAAGCGTCTGCAATTTGTCTATCCAAAAAAGGAAAAGGAAGCCAATATGCTCTTGATTGAAGCTATTAAGGATGGCTCGACAAGTGGTTTTAAGGTCTTACCACCTCTCATTGTGCACAATGATGATGGTTCATATACACCTGAACTTGAAGAGATTTATTATGGATTATAAGGCTTATATGTATGTGCTGGAGTGTCGTGATGGTTCCTACTATACGGGTTATACGACTGACGTGAGAAAACGCCTCGCTGTTCACAATAGTGGAAAGGGAGCCAAATATACACGAGCACGCTTGCCAGTCAAACTTATCTATACTCAAGGTTTTGCCAGTAAGGAAGAAGCCATGTCAGCTGAAGCCCTTCTCAAGCGTAAGAAGAGGCCACAGAAGGAGCAATTTTTATCTGAAAATCAAGATAGAAATTTACTTAGTTATTTTGAACAATTGTGAGGAGCCCTTTGACTCCTCTTACTTTTGTCAAAAAGCGAAAAAAATGCTACAATAAAGAGAATAAACAAAATGAGGTATTATCATGTCTAAGATTCTAGTATTTGGTCACCAAAATCCAGACTCAGATGCCATCGGGTCATCTGTAGCCTTTGCCTACCTTGCAAAAGAAGCTTATGGTTTGGATACGGAAGCTGTTGCCCTTGGAACTCCAAATGAAGAAACAGCCTTTGTCTTGAACTATTTTGGTGTAGAAGCACCGCGTGTTATCACTTCTGCTAAAGCAGAAGGTGCAGAGCAAGTTATCCTGACTGACCACAATGAATTCCAACAATCTGTATCAGATATCGCTGAAGTAGAAGTTTATGGTGTTGTGGACCACCACCGTGTGGCTAATTTTGAAACTGCAAGCCCACTTTATATGCGTTTGGAGCCAGTTGGATCAGCATCTTCAATCGTTTACCGTATGTTCAAAGAACATGGTGTAGCTGTGCCTAAAGAGATTGCTGGTTTGATGCTTTCAGGTTTGATTTCAGATACCCTTCTTTTGAAATCACCAACAACACACCCAACAGATACAGTCATTGCTCCTGAATTGGCTGAATTAGCTGGTGTAAACTTGGAAGAATATGGTTTGGCTATGTTGAAAGCTGGTACAAACTTGGCTAGCAAATCTGCTGAAGAATTGATTGACATCGATGCTAAAACTTTTGAATTGAACGGAAATAATGTCCGTGTTGCTCAAGTAAACACAGTTGACATCGCTGAAGTTTTGGAACGCCAAGCAGAAATTGAAGCTGCAATGCAAGCTGCTAACGCAGCAAACGGTTACTCTGACTTTGTCTTGATGATTACTGATATCGTCAACTCAAACTCAGAAATCCTAGCACTTGGTGCTAACATGGACAAGGTTGAAGCGGCTTTCAACTTCAAACTTGAAAATAACCATGCTTTCCTTGCTGGTGCTGTTTCACGTAAGAAACAAGTGGTACCTCAATTGACTGAAAGCTTTAATGCTTAAGATTTTGAGTGTTAATTCAAATTAGGAAAGGCCAGTTTGCCTTATATCGAAAGGAGTTTCGGCTCCTTTTTTTCTAGGAGTGAAGTATGTTAGAAAATGGCGATTTGATTTTTGTGAGAGATGAGTCGGATATGGGACAGGCCATCCAGACTTCCACAGGCAACTATAGTCATGTTGCCATTTATTTGGATGGGATGATTTACCATGCTAGTGGACAGGCTGGTGTTGTTTGTCAGGAACCAGCAGACTTCTTTGAGTCCAATCATTTGTACGACCTCTATGTCTACCCGGAAATGGATATTCAGTCTGTGAAGGAAAGAGCTTGCAGACATCTTGGAGCACCCTACAATGTTTCTTTCTATCCAGATGGAGAAGGTTTTTACTGTTCCCAGTACATGGCAGAAATTCTCCCCATTTTTGAAACTATTCCCATGAAATTTGGGGATGGGGAGCAGGAGATTAGTGATTTTTGGAGAGAGTATTACAGAGAACTAGGTTTGCCTGTGCCTCTGAACCAAGCTGGGACCAATCCCAGTCAATTGGCAGCATCGCCTCTGTTAGAAAGTAAAGAAAGGAATCTTCATGATTCAGATTTTTAATCCATCTCGTTTGACGAGACAGCCATTTTTTGGAGAATTGATCTGCTATCTGGACCAGCATGAGGATGTGATTTTGCGAGAAATTAAGGCTCAATTTCCAGATGTGGTAGTTGATAAACTCATGGAAGAGTATATAAAGGCTGGCTTGATTCGTCGGGAAAATAAGCGCTATTACCTCAATCTTCCTATGCTTGAATCACTCGATAGTCTTGAACTGGATCAAGAGATTTTTGTCAGCGAAGCTAGTCCGGTCTATCAAACCTTGTTAGAGCAGAGGTTTGAGACGGAATTGCGTAATCAGACCAATGCCGCTATTTTAGTTGAAAATACGGACTTTGCGAGATCAAAAATGACCCTGTCCAATTATTTCTACAAGGTCAAACATCAGTATCCTTTGACAGAAAAACAACAGGAACTCTATGCCATTTTGGGAGATGTTAATCCTGAGTATGCCCTCAAATATATGACGACTTTTTTGTTGAAATTTCTCAAAAAAGATCAACTGATGCAGAAACGCCGTGATATTTTTGTGGACTGTTTAGTTGTTCTAGGCTATATTGTCCAAAATGAAGATGGAAAGTATGAGTTGGCTATCGATTTGGATAAGGAAAGATTAACTTTCTACTTGGGCTGATTTCTTGTTTCTGAGCACATTGTTTGACTTTCCTTAGTATTCGGTATAAACTATATGTAACCGGTAACACATATCGGAATAAAATTAAAGGAGACAATCATATGTCACTTGAAAACAAATTGGAACAAGCAACAGGCGCTATCAAAGAAGGATTTGGTAAAGTTACTGGGGATAGCAAGACTGAAGCAGAAGGAGCTGTAGAAAAGACAGTTGCTAAGGCAAAAGAAGTAGTTGAAGATGCTAAAGGTGCTGTAGAAGGTGCCGTTGAAGGCTTGAAAAACGCTTTTAAATAAAGATAGAAAAAATCAAGGGTTTCATTTCCCTTGATTTTTCTATCTTATAAATAATGTTCTGCGACGGCTGCATCTCCTGGATAGTCTTCTTTCTTGCCTTGAACGATTTGGTAACAATCGGCTCCTTTACCAGCAATAATCACAGCGTCTAATTCTTGACTTGTGATAGCCATGGCTGCCTTGATGGCTTCTTGACGATCCGCAATTTTTTCAACAGGATGATTGATGTAGCTACTAATTTCATCCGCAATGGCCATTGGGTCTTCATAGTTGGGGTCATCAGCAGTCAGAAAGACTTGAATCTCAGGATGTTGATTAAGTAGGAGGCCAAAGTCCTTACGACGGCTTTCTCCCTTGTTTCCTGTCGAACCGAGAACCAGAGCAATCTTTCCAGTTTGATGAGTTTCAACCACATTGATGAGTTTTTTGAGACTATCACCATTGTGGGCATAGTCGATGAAGACCTTGGCACCATTTTTCTGAGTGAGGACTTCCATACGACCAGGAACGCGGGTTGTAGTGATTCCTTTTTTGATGTCCTCAAGACTAGCTCCGAGACGGAGACAAGCAAGTCCAGCAGCAACTGCATTTTCTTGGTTGAAGTGGCCAATCAGTTGGATATCATAGTCTCCAGCGAGTTTACCCGTAGCTGAAAAGCTAAAGGCTTTGGAATTCTCGATTTGGTTATCAGACTGGCTACCGTAGAAATCATGGTCTTGATCTTCCACTTGTTCTTTTAGTACAGAGAAGTGGTCCATGTCACTGTTAATGATGACTGCTCGGCTATTTTTCATCAAGAGACGCTTGTGGTAGAAGTAGTCTTCAAAGCTAGGGTGTTCAATAGGGCCGATATGGTCTGGAGTGATGTTAAGAAAGACTCCTACATCAAAGGTCAGGCCATAGACTCGATGGACTAGATAGGCTTGACTAGAGACTTCCATTACGAGATGGGTTCTTCCATTATTAACAGCTTGAGCCATCATGTTAAAGAGGTCGATATTTTCAGGTGTTGAGAATGAAGATTTAAAGAAAGTCTTGCCATCCAAAGTCGTATTCATGGTCGATAAGAGGGCGGTTGGGTAGCGTTGAGATAGGATATTGTAAGCGAAGTAAGCTGCTGTTGTCTTACCCTTGGTTCCTGTGAAGGCGAGAATTTTGAGTTTCTCTTGTGGATTACCATAGAACTCCATGGCAATCAAACTCATGGCTTTCTTTATATCGTTCACAATGATGACAGGGATGCCGACTTCGTAGTCCTTTTCAGCCACATACCAAGCTAAGCCTTGTGTTATAGCAGAAAGAAGGTATTCTTTTTTAAAGGCAGCGCCTTTTGCAAAAAAAAGAGTGTCTTCTTTTACTTTTCGGCTATCGTAGCTGATGCTATCAAAAACAACTTCTCTGTAGTTATAGTGGTAATGACCTTGGTCAATAATTTCGCGAAAAAGGCCATCTTTCTTTAAAATATCTAATACAGTTTCAATCTTTATCATACTTTATATTATAAACTTCAAGTCTGAATTTTACAAGTAACAAGGAAAAGTTTATAATGGAAGATGAGGAGTTTTTCCTAGTTATCAAAATTGAATGAGGAATCTATGTCGCACGAAAACAATCACCAGCAGGCCCAGATGTTACGGGGGACTGCTTGGTTAACGGCTAGTAACTTTATCAGTCGCCTACTCGGGGCTATTTATATTATTCCATGGTACATCTGGATGGGATCTTATGCAGCTACGGCCAATGGTCTCTTTACCATGGGTTACAATATTTATGCCTGGTTCCTGCTTGTTTCAACAGCAGGTATTCCAGTTGCGGTTGCCAAGCAAGTTGCTAAATATAATACCATGAGAGAAGAGGAGCATAGCTTTGCCCTGATTCGGAGCTTTTTAGGCTTTATGACAGGACTAGGTCTGGTTTTTGCTTTAATCTTGTATGTCTTTGCTCCTTGGCTAGCAGACTTATCTGGCGTGGGCAAAGACTTGATCCCCATCATGCAGAGCTTGGCTTGGGCGGTCTTGATTTTCCCATCTATGAGTGTTATCCGAGGTTTCTTCCAAGGGATGAATAACCTGAAACCTTATGCTATGAGCCAAATTGCTGAGCAGGTCATTCGTGTTATCTGGATGCTTTTAGCAACCTTTATCATTATGAAGCTCGGTTCAGGAGACTACCTAGCAGCGGTTACCCAATCCACCTTTGCTGCTTTTGTCGGCATGGTAGCCAGTTTTGCAGTTTTGATCTATTTCCTTGCCCAAGAAGGATTACTCAAAAGAGTCCTTGAAACAGGAGATAAGATTAATAGTAAGCGTCTTTTGGTCGATACCATTAAGGAAGCCATTCCTTTTATCCTGACAGGGTCTGCTATCCAGCTTTTCCAGATTTTGGATCAGATGACCTTTATCAATAGTATGAGCTGGTTTACCAACTACAGCAACGAGGACTTGGTTGTCATGTTTTCTTATTTCTCAGCCAATCCTAATAAAATTACTATGATTTTGATTTCTGTTGGGGTTTCGATTGGGAGCGTCGGCTTGCCACTTTTGACTGAAAACTATGTTAAGGGGGACTTGAAGGCGGCTTCTCGTCTCGTTCAGGACAGCATTACCATGCTTTTCCTATTCTTGCTACCAGCAACGGTTGGAGTGGTCATGGTAGGAGAACCTTTATATACAGTCTTCTATGGCAAGCCAGATAGTTTGGCCATGGGCTTGTTTGTCTTTGCAGTTTTGCAGTCTACTATTTTAGGCTTGTACATGGTCTTGTCTCCAATGCTTCAGGCCATGTTCCGTAACCGCAAGGCAGTTCTCTATTTTATCTATGGTTCGATTGCCAAGCTAGTCTTGCAACTTCCAACCATCGCTCTCTTCCATAGTTACGGACCTTTGATTTCAACAACCATTGGTCTCATTATTCCTAATGCCTTGATGTATCGGGACATTTGTAAGGTAACAGGTGTTAAGCGCAAGGTGATTTTGAAGCGAACCATTTTAATCAGTTTGTTAACACTTGTTATGTTCATCAGTGTAGGCGCTATCCAATGGATACTGGGATTTGTATTCCAACCAAGTGGGCGTTTGTGGAGCTTCCTTTATGTAGCCCTTGTCGGTGCCATGGGTGGAGGAGTTTACGGAGTCATGAGTCTTCGTACCCGTCTATTGGATAAGGTGATTGGACAAGCCCAAGCTAATCGCCTACGAGCAAAATTAAGAATTTCTCAATAATTTTTTATAAATAAAAGGGATAATTTGAACATTTCTATCATGAAATGCTTGAATTATTCTCTTTTTTATTATTTTGTAGAATAATTTCTATAGTTTGTAGATGGAATGATTAATTTTTTTAAAAAATCTATTGACTAATTAAAACCCGAGTTGTATAATAAGACAAATATTTAAATCAGGAGGTTCTGGAGATGAAAAAGTCTAAAGCCAAGTATGCAGCACTTGCAGGTGTCGTGTTAAGTGCAGGTATTTTATTAAGCGCGTGTGGAAATTCTAGCACAGCGTCAAAAACATATAACTATGTTTATACTAGTGATCCGTCTAGTTTGAACTATCTAGCAGAAAACCGTGCAACAACCAATGATATTGTGACTAATCTAGTAGATGGTCTCATGGAAAATGACCAATATGGGAACTATGTCCCATCCTTGGCTGAGGATTGGAGTGTTTCTAAGGACGGTTTGACCTATACCTACAAACTGCGTAAAGATGCTAAATGGTATACTGCAGATGGAGATGAATACGCACCTGTAACTGCCCAAGATTTTGTAACTGGTTTGAAATATGCGGCTGATAAAAAATCAGAAGCCTTGTACTTAGTGCAAGAATCCGTTGCAGGTTTAGATGACTATATCACTGGTAAAACAACAGACTTTTCAACTGTCGGAGTTAAGGCTCTTGATGACCAAACTGTTCAATATACCTTGACACGACCAGAATCTTACTGGAACTCAAAAACAACCTCAACGATTCTTTTCCCAGTCAATGCGGATTTCTTGAAATCAAAAGGGGATGATTTTGGCAAGGTAGACCCATCTAGTATTTTATACAATGGACCTTTCTTGATGAAATCCTTTGTTTCAAAATCAGTTATCGAATTCAAGAAAAATCCTAACTACTGGGATGCTAAAAATGTCTTTGTAGATGATGTGAAATTGGCTTATTATGATGGTAGTGACCAAGATGCACTAGCTCGTAACTTTGTTGAGGGGGCTTATAGCTATGCTCGTCTCTATCCAAACAGTTCAAGCTTTGAAGGGATTAAAGAAAAGAATAAGGACAATATTATTTACAGCTTGCAAGAGCCTACATCTTATTTCTTGAACTTCAACTTGGATAGAAAATCTTATAAATTTACTTCAAAAACAAGTGATGCTGAGAAGAAATCGACTCAAGAAGCGGTTCTTAACAAAAACTTCCGTCAAGCCATTAATTTTGCCTATGACCGTACAGCTTATGGGGCCCAATCTCAAGGAGAAGAGGGTGCAACTAAGATTTTGCGTAACCTAGTCGTTCCTCCAAACTTCGTAAGTATCAATGGAAAAGACTTTGGTGAAGTAGTGGCCTCTAAGATGGTGAATTATGGTAAAGAATGGCAAGGAATCAACTTTGCTGATGCCCAAGATCCATACTACAATGCTGAAAAAGCTAAGGTTAAATTTGCAGAAGCTAAGAAAGAACTCCAAGCCAAAGGAGTTCAATTCCCTATCCACTTGGACATGACAGTTGACCAAGCTGCTAAAAAGGGTGTCCAAGAGGCAAACTCTATGAAGCAATCTATTGAAGCAGCCTTAGGTGCAGATAACGTTGTAATTGATATTCAACAACTCTCCACTGAAGACTATGATAGTACAAGCTATCTGGCTCAGACTGCTGCTCAAAAAGATTACGATCTATATAACGGTGGTTGGGGTCCTGATTACCAAGATCCTTCAACTTACCTTGATGTCTTTAACGTTAATTCTGGTGGTTTGATGCAAAATCTAGGTTTAGAGCCAGGTCAAGCCAATGACAAGGTCAAGGCTGTTGGACTGGATGTCTACACTCAAATGTTGGAAGAAGCTAACAAGGAACAAGATCTTGCGAAACGCTATGAAAAATATGCTGAGATCCAAGCTTGGTTGGTAGATAGTGCTTTAGCAATTCCAAATGTTTCTAAGGGTGGAACACCAGTATTGAGAAAAACTGTTCCTTTCTCAGAACCATATTCATTAGCTGGTAATAAAGGTATCGAATCCTATAAATACCTCAAAGTACAAGATAAGACAGTCACAAAAGATGAATTTGAAAAAGCTAAAGAAAAATGGCTAAAGGAAAAAGAAGAATCCAATAAAAAAGCCCAAGAAGAATTGGCAAAACATGTCAAATAAGGATTTTTCAAGAAAAACGATGGTTTCCAAGGAAGCTATCGTTTTTTAATAGAATGACGTCGAATTTGGAAGAAAAGTGCTTATATTTTTTTATTTGTTTCTTTGATTTATGTTATAATAAATATAATAAAAGGTTATGGAAAACTAGGTTCGAAATCTCCCCAATGTTGATTGAAGTATGCACATGCTAGGGTGATTTTATAGGAGGGATGCCATCTACTATAAAAGTAAGATAAAATGCAATAATTGATAAGTTCTTCTTTTGTGTGAAGAGTTCTTATTTGCCTATTTACTAATGGTTATGGAGGTAAGATCATGGGCGCTATTATGGAGTTTGCGACAGAAAAACAGATTGAATCATTTCTTTCAAGTCGTCACATTGAAGGGAAAAATAATTTTCTGATGGTCTTTAAGAAAAAGACATGGCTGAAATCCTTTATTGATTTTTTCGTTATAGGAGGAAGTTACTACGTTCAGTCGAGTGTGAACCCTAAGATTCTGGCATTCACACAAAAGGGTATCTACTTGATGGACATCAGTGATGTAATTGAAAATCGTTCTAATCAAGTCCTTGAGATGCCTTGGAATCAAGTTCAAGATTTTACTTATAAGCCAGTCTTGAATACAGTTAGACTTAATTGGTATTATCAAAATGAAGTCTACATTTTTTCCGTGGATGTCGGTCAGATTAGTCAGCATGTGGGCCAATATCAATTTAACAAAGATCATTATGACTATTTAGCCCAACAGGATTTCTTTCAGTATAAGTAAGCCCTAGCAATCATTTTCACAAAAGAATCTGGAAGGTTTTCTGGATTCTTTTTAGCTTTACTAGCCAGGCGTATAGTTTGAAACTATAACTAGCTCTTGAAAAGAAGAAAATGAGTTGATGAAAATAAGTGGTACAATAGTTACTATAGATTTGGAGGAATTGTATGAGCAAGGAATTACACATTAACACAATTTTGGCCCAGGCGGGTATTAAGTCAGATGAAGCGACAGGAGCTTTGGTGACACCGCTTCATTTTTCGACGACCTATCAACATCCAGAGTTTGGTCGATCTACTGGATTTGACTATACACGCACTAAAAACCCAACTCGTAGTAAGGCTGAAGAAGTTTTGGCGGCTATCGAGTCAGCAGACTATGCTCTAGCTACTAGCTCAGGGATGTCAGCTATTGTACTGGTCTTTAGCGTCTTTCCAGTAGGAAGTAAGGTTTTGGCAGTGCGTGACCTTTACGGTGGTTCTTTCCGCTGGTTCAATCAAGTGGAGCAGGAAGGCCGTTTCCATTTTACCTATGCCAATACAGAAGAAGAGTTGATTGCCGAGTTAGAGAAGGATGTGGATGTTCTCTATATCGAAACTCCAACCAACCCCTTGATGTTGGAATTTGATATTGAAAAACTGGCAAAATTGGCCCATGATAAGGGTGCCAAAGTAGTGGTGGACAATACCTTCTACAGCCCTATCTACCAACGTCCGATTGAAGACGGAGCTGATATCGTTTTGCATTCAGCAACCAAGTATCTGGCAGGGCACAATGATGTCTTGGCTGGAGTGGTTGTGACCAATAGTTTAGAACTATACGAGAAGCTTTTTTACAATCTCAATACGACAGGGGCAGTCTTATCGCCATTTGACAGCTATCAATTGATTCGTGGTCTCAAGACCTTGTCTCTTCGTATGGAGCGCTCAACAGCTAACGCCCAAGAAGTGGTTGACTTTTTGAAGGATTCTCCAGCAGTCAAGGAAGTTCTCTATACGGGTCGTGGGGGCATGATTTCCTTTAAGGTAGCGGATGAAACACGCATTCCGCATATCTTGAACAGCCTAAAGGTCTTCTCTTTTGCGGAAAGTTTGGGTGGGGTAGAAAGTCTTATTACTTATCCAACGACTCAAACTCACGCTGATATTCCAGCAGAAGTACGCCATTCTTATGGTTTGACAGATGACCTCTTGCGCTTGTCAATTGGGATTGAGGATGCTAGAGATTTGATTGCAGATTTACGCCAAGCCTTGGAAGGATAAGACAAAGATGGGAAAATATGATTTTACAAGCCTGCCCAATCGTTTAGGACACCATACCTATAAATGGAAAGAGGCAGAAACGGATAGTGAAGTCCTACCAGCTTGGATAGCGGATATGGACTTTGTAGTCTTGCCTGAAATCCGCCAAGCCGTGCAAACTTATGCGGATCAACTGGTTTATGGCTATACCTATGCCAGTGAAGAGTTAATTAAGGAAGTTCAAAAGT
This sequence comes from Streptococcus mitis, assembly GCA_032481955.1. GTDB lineage: Bacteria > Bacillota > Bacilli > Lactobacillales > Streptococcaceae > Streptococcus > Streptococcus mitis_DQ. The sequence continues at coordinate 13,499 of JAWERV010000001.1, forward strand.
GGGAAGCCACACAACACGGTTACCACTTTGACAAAGAGGATCTTGTCTTTATCGAGGGTGTAGTTCCAGCCATCTCAACAGCTATTCAAGCCTTTACAAAAGAAGGCGAAGCGGTTCTGATTAACACACCTGTCTATCCACCTTTTGCTCGCAGTGTCAAGTTGAACAATCGTAGATTGATTACTAATTCTTTGGTGGAAAAGGATGGTCTGTTTGAGATTGACTTTGACCAACTTGAGAAGGATTTGGTGGAAGAGGATGTCAAACTTTATATTCTCTGCAATCCTCACAATCCTGGTGGACGTGTTTGGGAAAAAGAAGTGTTGGAGAAGATTGGTCAACTCTGTCAAAAACACGGTGTTTTCTTGGTTTCAGATGAGATTCACCAAGATTTGGCTCTCTTTGGTCACAAGCATCATTCCTTCAATACCATCAATCCTGCCTTCAAAGATTTTGCTATTGTCTTGAGCAGTGCCACTAAAACCTTTAACATCGCTGGAACAAAAAATTCCTACGCAGTCATTGAAAATCCTAAGTTGAGACTGGCTTACCAGAAACGCCAGTTGGCCAATAACCAGCATGAAATTTCAGGTTTGGGTTATTTGGTGACAGAAGCTGCCTATCGATACGGTAAAGATTGGTTAGAGGAACTCAAGCAAGTCTTTGAAGACCATATTAATTATGTGGTAGATTTATTTGGAAAAGAGACTAACATCAAGGTAATGAAACCACAAGGAACCTACTTGATTTGGCTTGATTTTTCAGCCTATGACCTGACTGATGAAAAATTACAAGAGCTTTTGAGAAATGAATCCAAGGTTATCCTCAACCGTGGTTTGGATTTTGGAGAGGAAGGAAGTCTCCATGCACGCCTCAATGTAGCCATGCCTAAATCTCTGCTGCAAGAAGTGTGTCAGCGAATTGTGACGACTTTTGCCAAACGTTAAAAATCCAGCCTTCTAGGAGAAAAGTCTGCCTAGGAGGCTATTTTCATGGGCGAAAATATGGTATAATAAAAAGATAAGGTAAAGGTAGAAATATGGCTAAATTGATTCCGGGGAAAGTCCGTATCGAAGGCGTTGCCCTTTATAAAACTGGTAAGGTTGATATTATTAAGGAAAAGAACAATCGGCTCTACGCTCGCGTTGCAGAAGAAGAACTGCGCTATAGTTTAGAGGATGATTTGGTTTTTTGTGCCTGCGATTTTTTCCAAAAGAAGGGCTACTGTGTGCATTTGGCGGCTCTGGAGCATTTTCTGAAAAATGATGAGCGTGGCCAAGAAATCTTGCAGAGTCTGGAAGAAGGTCATGAAGAAAAAGAAGCCGTTGAAACCAAGGTGACCTTGGGTGGCAAATTTTTGGAACGAGTCTTGTCTCCAAAATCAGAATGTGCCTATGAATTATCGGCTGTGGGGCAAGTGGAAGCAGGAACCAATCATATCTTGTGGACACTTAGAATCGGGCAAGTCAATAGCCAAAAGTACTATGTTATTCGGGACATTCCACTCTTTTTAAGGATTGTTGAGCAAAGAAAGTCTTATATGATTGGCAAGACCTATGAGGAATCCTTGTCTTGGGAAACCTTTGATAAGGCCAGCCAAGAACTTCTGACTTTCTTGCGCGGACTAACGGAGGAAGGACTGACTCTAGACCTCTTTTTCCAAAATCAAGGTCGGCACCTCTTTTTTCCTCTTACTTTTTTTGAGCAGGGTGTAAATTTACTGATGACCTTGCCCCATTTTCAATTTGACCATCAAGTGGATAGCTACCAAACCCTGCTTTTTCAGGATTTGCATGCGGATGCCAATCTATTTGCCTTTACAGTAACAGCATACTCGGATTATTTTGAAATGGAAATCAGTGAGAGTCCTAGGGTCAATGTCTTTTATCAAGGAGCAGTGCTTTTTCATAAAGGACAGATTTATTTTCTAACAGACCAGCAAATGCGTCTTCTCAAAGAAATCAAAGCGCTGCCTTTGGATCAACATGGAAAGAAATACCTGCAATTTGATAGCAGTGACCGAGATAAGTTAGCTTCTTGTTTAACTCTTTTTAGTCAGATGGGGACAGTTTCAGCTCCAGAACGTTTACAAATCAAAACCTTTGCGCCCTCTTTTTACTTTGATAGGGAAGAGGATAATCGGATTCGTTTAGAAATTCAGTTTGATTATGGAAATAGACAGGTATCTAGCCGACAAGAGTTAGAAGAATTACCATTTTCGAGTGATGTGGACTTAGAAGAAAGAATTTTCCAAGTCTGTTTGGCAGCTGGTTTTGAAGCAGATTTTCAATCTTGGCGTCAGGCCTTAAAAGCCGAGTCTGTCTATCATTTTTTCCACGAAATCATTCCAGTCTTTGAAAAACTCGGGAATGTTGACCTATCAGATAAGCTAGAAGAGCTTTATAGCCTAGCGAGTCCTCAAGTGCAGATTGCTTCTAAGGGAGGTCTCTTGGAAATCCAGTTTGATTTTCAAGATATTGCCCAAGAGGAAATTGACCAAGCCATGCAGGCCTTGGTTGCCAACCAAGATTTTTACATTGATTCGTCCAATCAAGTCTACTTTTTCGATGACGAAACCAAGAAAATTCGTCAAAATATACAGGAACTAGGGCAGTTTGAATTAAAAGATGGGGCCTTGCAGGCTCGAAAATCTTTGGCATATAGTTTAGCTCATCTTTTTGAAGGGCGAGATCGTGTTTCTTTTTCACAAGAATTCCAGAATCTGGCTCACAGCTTGACGCATCCAGAGGACTTCCCTAGACAAGCAACTCAGGTTCAGGCTGATTTGCGAGACTATCAGGAAAAGGGAATCGGCTGGTTGCAAATGCTCCATTATTATGGTTTTGGTGGGATTTTGGCTGATGATATGGGACTTGGTAAAACCCTGCAAACCATTGCTTTTTTGACTAGTCAGGTGACAAAAGAAAGTCGGGTTTTGATTTTAGCTCCGTCAGGTTTGATTTACAACTGGGCAGATGAGTTTCAGAAATTTGCCCCACAGTTGGATGTGGCTGTTGTTCATGGTTTGAAAGCTAGTCGTGAAGAGATTCTTGGCGAGAACCATCAAATCTATGTGACGAGCTATGCCACCTTCCGTCAGGATAGTGATTTTTATCAGGGAATGGCCTTTGACTTCCTTTTTTTAGATGAGGCTCAGGTCATGAAAAATGCCCAGACCAAGATTGCCCAGACCTTGAGACAATTTGTTGTGCCGTCAGTTTTTGCCCTGTCAGGAACTCCTATTGAAAACCATCTGGGTGAGCTGTGGTCTATTTTCCAAATCGTCATGCCAGGACTTCTGCCAAGCAAGAAAGAATTTATGAAATTACCAGCTGAGCGCGTTGCTCAGTTTATCAAGCCTTTCGTGATGCGACGTAAGAAAGAAGAAGTTCTGACTGAATTACCAGATTTGATTGAAGTAGTTTATAAGAATGAACTGGAAGACCAGCAAAAGGCTATCTATTTAGCCCAGTTGCAACAGATGAGGGACCGTCTGGCTCAAGTTTCAGACCAGGAATTCCAACGAAGTCGTGTGGAAATCTTGTCTGGTCTGATGCGCTTGCGCCAAATCTGTGACACCCCTGCCCTCTTTATGGAAGATTATCAGGGAGCCAGTGGCAAACTGGATAGTCTTCGAGACCTGCTGGTCCAGGTGGCAGACGGTGGACACCGTGTCTTGATTTTCTCTCAGTTCAAGGGAATGTTGGAAAAAATTGAACAAGAACTACCAGACTTGGGTATGACATCCTTTAAAATTACGGGCTCAACCCCAGCCAAGGAAAGACAAGACATGACCAAGGCCTTTAATCAAGGGGAACGAGATGCCTTTCTGATTTCCCTCAAGGCTGGTGGTGTCGGTCTGAACCTGACAGGTGCTGATACCGTTATCTTGGTTGACCTTTGGTGGAATCCTGCGGTGGAAGCGCAAGCCATTGGCCGTGCCCATCGGATGGGGCAGGAAGAAACGGTTGAGGTTTATCGTTTGGTGACCAAGGGAACCATTGAAGAAAAAATTCAGGAACTCCAAGAACAGAAGAAACATCTGGTGTCACAAGTATTGGACGGAACAGAGTCACGTGGCAGTCTGACCCTAGCAGAAATTAGAGAAATTTTGGGAATTTCTGAAGTCAGCACTTGAAAAATCAAGACAATACGCTATAATGAAGTGTTGAAAGGAAATAGAAAATGAAACAAGAACGATTTCCATTGGTCTCAGATGACGAGGTCATGTTGACTGAAATGCCAGTCATGAATCTCTATGATGAGTCTGATCTGATCAGTAATATCAAGGGTGAGTATCGAGATAAAAATTATTTAGAATGGGCTCCTATTGCTGAAGAAACACCAGTCAAACCGATTGAAAAGCAAGTAGAGAAACCTAAAAAGGCTCCTTTAGGGGTAAAAAAAGAAGGAAAGAGCTATGCGGAGGTGGCGCGTGAAGAAGCGCGTGCGGATTTGAAAAAGAAACGCTCGGCAAGCTATCTTACTAAGGACATCACTCCTACAAGACGCCATTCTCAGCCAAGTCTAGTTAGACAGGGTAATCAACCTACCGCTCCTTTCCAAAAGGAAAATCCTGGTGAATTTGTCAAATATAGCCAAAAATTGACCCAGTCTCAGTACATCTTGGCGGAAGAAGTTCATACTATCCCTACCAAGAGTGAGGAAGTGTCAGCACCTGCTCCAAAGAAAAACAACTATGATTTTCTAAAGAAGAGCCAAATCTACAATAAAAAAAGTAAACAAAAAGAACAAGAACGTCGGGTTGCCCAAGAGTTGAATCTGACAAGAATTACAGAATAGGGGAGGAAACATGTCAAAGACATATCATTTTATCGGAATTAAGGGATCAGGGATGAGTGCCTTGGCCTTGATGTTGCACCAAATGGGGCATAAGGTTCAAGGATCAGATGTTGAAAAGTACTACTTTACTCAACGTGGTCTAGAGCAGGCAGGGATTACCATTCTTCCTTTTGATGAAAAGAATCTAGACGATGATATGGAAATTATCGCTGGAAATGCCTTTCGCCCAGATAACAACGTTGAAATTGCCTATGCGGACCAAAATGGTATCAGTTATAAACGTTACCATGAGTTTCTAGGTAGCTTTATGCGTGACTTTGTCAGCATGGGAGTAGCTGGAGCGCATGGAAAAACTTCAACTACTGGGATGTTGTCTCATGTCTTGTCGCACATCACAGATACCAGCTTCTTGATTGGGGATGGGACAGGTCGCGGTTCAGCCAATGCCAAATATTTTGTCTTTGAATCTGACGAATATGAGCGTCACTTCATGCCTTATCACCCAGAATACTCTATTATTACCAACATTGACTTTGACCATCCAGACTATTTCACAAGTCTAGAAGATGTTTTCAATGCCTTTAACGACTATGCCAAACAAATTACCAAGGGTCTCTTTGTCTACGGTGAAGATGCTGAATTGCGTAAGATTACGTCTGATGCTCCTATTTATTATTATGGTTTTAAAGCAGAAGGTAATGACTTTGTAGCTAGCGATCTTCTTCGTTCTACGACTGGTTCAACCTTCACAGTTCATTTCCGTGGACAAGAGTTGGGTCAATTCCACATTCCAACCTTTGGTCGTCACAATATTATGAATGCGACAGCCGTTATTGGTCTTCTTTACACAGCAGGATTTGATTTGAACTTGGTGCGTGAACACTTGAAAACATTTGCTGGTGTTAAGCGTCGTTTCACTGAGAAAATTGTCAATGACACAGTGATTATCGATGACTTTGCCCACCATCCAACAGAAATTATTGCGACCTTGGATGCGGCTCGTCAGAAATACCCAAGCAAGGAAATTGTTGCAGTCTTCCAACCACATACTTTTACAAGAACTATTGCCTTGTTGGACGAATTTGCCCACGCTTTGAACCAAGCGGATGCAGTTTACCTAGCGCAAATTTACGGATCTGCTCGTGAAGTAGATCATGGTGATGTTAAGGTAGAAGACCTAGCTAATAAAATCAACAAAAAACACCAAGTTATCACTGTTGAAAATGTTTCGCCACTCCTAGATCATGATAATGCTGTTTATGTCTTTATGGGTGCAGGAGACATCCAAACCTACGAATACTCATTTGAGCGTCTCTTGTCTAACCTGACAAGTAATGTTCAATAGGAAGTTCTCATGGAAATTCCAATTAAGATTATTCAGGCAAGTAAGGCGGATTTAGTTGAGATAGAGGCACTGCAGACCTCATCTTTTCCAGCTGAAAAGCAGCTGACTTCCCATATTTTAGAAGAAAGTATCCGTAAGTCTGCGGATACCTTTCTTCTAGCTAGGGATGAAAATCAGCTTCTGGGCTATGTTCTAGGTGATCCTTACCCACACAATCCGAAATGTCTAGAAATTCGTTCTTTAGTCATTGATACTGACCATCAGAGACAGGGCTTGGGAACGCTTCTTCTTGCGGCTTTGAAAGAGGTGGCAGTTGAGCAGGATTACAAAGGGATTCGTTTGAAGAGTTCTGATGAGCTGTTTTCCTATTTTGAAATGAACGGTTTTATTGATGAAGAAGAGACAGATGCGCTTTATGCAGATAGTCAAGGTTTTAGTATGATTTGGTTTAATCCCTTTTATCTGGAGGCGCAATGAAAATCAGGAAAGCAAGATTAGAAGATTTGGATCGTATCGTTGAGATTGAACTAGAAAATTTCTCGGTTGAAGAAGCCATTCCTCGCTCAGTGTTTGAAGCGCATTTGCGAGAAATTCAGACCTCTTTTCTGGTTGCAGAAAAAGAGGGTAAGATGATTGGTTATATAGAGGGACCAGTTGGACCACACCGCCATCTGCAAGACCAGTCTTTTACAGAAGAGATAGAAGACCATAGTCATGAGCCTGGTGGTTATATCTCTGTGACCTGTCTTTCCATTGCCAAGGAGGCACAGGGCATAGGACTGGGTCAGAAATTACTAACAGCCTTGAAAGGACTGGCTCTTGAACACGAAAGAGAAGGTATTAACCTAACCTGTCATGACTATCTCATTGTCTACTATGAAAAGCATGGATTTGTCAATGAAGGTCTGTCCCAGTCAACCTTTGCAGGGGAAATCTGGTATGATATGGTCTGGGAAGCTAAAAAATAAGCTAGAAAAGCATGCTAGGTTGCTTTTCTTTCGTTTTTAAGATATAATATTATGGATTGTCAACGAGGAGGATAAACTTTTGAGTGAAAAGCCAAGAGAAGACGAAAAATTAAGCTTTAAAGAGCAGATTTTACGTGATTTAGAACGTGTCAAAAAATCTGAAGAAGATCAGGAGGAAGTTAATTTAGCTTCAATAAAACCCCAATTTTCTTCTAAAAATGACCAGTCGATAGAAGAGCTAATGGAAGATTCTCTATCAGCTGTAGAGGAGATTATGAGAAACGCTCCTACCGTGCCGACTCACCCCAGCCAAGATTTACCAGCTTCTCCAGCAGATGAGATAAAAAGAGAAACTCTTACTGTTCCAAGTCATCCCAGTCAAGATGTTCCTTCTTCTCCCGCGGAAGAGGCTGTAAGACAAGCTCCACTTGCTCCTAGTCACCCGAGTCAAGAAGGACCTTCTACTCCATCAGCGGAGGGAGTATCAAGACCAACTCCAGGACCTGTTAGTCCTAGAAAAGTAGAAAAGGAATTTAATGAAATCCCAACAAGAGTAGCTGTTTCTTATAAGACAGAAGGGCAGAAAGAAGTAGTAAAAAAAGAAGTTTCTACTTCACAACCACTAGTGGAAAAGAAAGCTGTAGAAGAAATGCCTGCAACTCCACGTCGTAGTCGTCGTGAGACAGTTAAACCAGTTAAGAAGAAAAAATCACATTTGAAGGCTTTCTTCATTTCACTACTGATTTTCCTTGCCCTGATTTCGGCAGGTGGTTACTTCGGTTATCAGTATATTCAGTCATCTTTATTACCAGTTGATGCTAATTCTAAGCAGTATGTAACCGTTCAAATCCCGGAAGGATCCAATGTCCAAGAGATTGGATCAGCACTTGAAAATGCTGGTGTGATTAAACACGGAGTGATTTTTGCTTTCTATGCGAAATATAAGAATTATTCAGATTTGAAGGCTGGATATTACAATTTGCAAAAGAGCATGAGTACAGAGGATATCATTAAGGAACTACAAAAAGGTGGTACTCCTGAACCTCAAGAACCTTCACTTGCAGATTTAACGATTCCAGAAGGATATACGATTGATCAAATTGCCCAAGCTGTAGGCCAATTACAAGGTGAATTTAAAGAACCTTTGACAGCGGAAGCCTTCTTGGCTAAGGTGCAAGATGACAACTTTATCAGTCAAGAAGTTGCTAAATATCCAAACCTACTCGAAAGCTTGCCAACGAAAGAAAGTGGAGTTCGTTACCGTTTGGAAGGTTATCTTTTCCCAGCGACCTACTCTATCAAGGAAAGCACGACTATTGAAAGCTTGATTGATGAGATGTTAGCAGCCATGGATAAGACCTTGACTCCGCACTATAGTGCAATTAAGTCTAAGAACTTGACAGTTAATGAATTGCTAACAATTGCTTCACTTGTTGAAAAAGAAGGGGCTAAGACTGAAGATCGTAAATTGATTGCAGGTGTCTTCTACAATCGTTTGAACCTTGGTATGCCACTTCAAAGCAATATCGCAATCTTGTATGCTCAAGGCAAACTTGGCCAAAATATCAGCCTAGCAGATGACGCTGGAATTGATACATCGATTAATTCACCATACAATGTTTATACAAAACCTGGTTTGATGCCTGGTCCAGTGGATAGTCCAAGTAAGGACGCGATTGAAGCAAGTATCAACCAAACAAAGAGTGAGAACCTCTACTTTGTAGCCAATATTACAGATGGTAAAGTCTATTACGCAGTGACACAGGAAGAACATGATCGTAATGTAGCTGAGCACGTCAATAGCAAGCTTACTCAAAATAGTAGTTCAAACTAAGACTACACAAATGAGAATCTCAGATAGAGATTCAATACTATCGAAAGAAAGTTGAGAAAAATGGCAGAAAAAACATATCCTATGACCCTTGCGGAAAAGGAAAAACTTGAAAAAGAATTAGAAGAATTGAAATTGGTTCGCCGACCAGAAGTGGTAGAACGCATTAAGATTGCCCGTTCATACGGTGACCTTTCTGAAAACAGTGAATATGAAGCAGCGAAGGATGAACAAGCCTTTGTTGAAGGACAAATCTCTAGCTTGGAAACAAAAATCCGTTATGCTGAAATCGTCAATAGCGACTCAGTTGCCGATGATGAAGTAGCGATTGGTAAAACAGTCACTATCCAAGAAATTGGTGAGGACGAAGAAGAAGTTTATATTATCGTAGGTTCAGCAGGTGCGGATGCCTTTGCAGGTAAGGTTTCAAATGAAAGCCCAATTGGACAAGCCTTGATTGGTAAGAAAACAGGTGATACAGCAACCATTGAAACACCTGTTGGTAGCTATGATGTAAAAATCTTGAAGGTTGAAAAAACAGCCTAAAAATAGAAAAAAGGAGTGGGGAGGCAGTGCGCTTCACTCACTCCTTTTTCCATTTTAAATTGAATTGGAGACGTTATGAGTTCAAAGAAGAAAAAAAATAAGATGGAGCGTGGTCTAACCAATCGTCACGTGCAGGTTATGGCCATTGCGGGAACAATCGGAACAGGACTCTTTTTGGGAGCAGGTCGTTCTATTAGCCTAACAGGTCCTTCCATTGTACTGATTTATATGATTACAGGGGCCTTCATGTTCCTCATGATGCGTGCGGTTGGGGAAATGCTCTACCAAGACCCTGAGCAACATACCTTTATCAACTTTATCACGCGCCATTTAGGCAAGGGCTGGGGTTATTTCTCAGTTTGGTCTTACTGGTTATCCGTTGTCTTTATCGGCATGGCGGAAATCACTGCTATCTCTCACTATGTTCAGTTCTGGTTTCCTAGCTGGCCAAGTTGGATGATTGAGATTGGATTTTTGACCATTCTAGCCTTGGTCAATTTGATTGCGGTGAAGCTCTTTGGGGAAGTTGAGTTTTGGTTTGCGATGGTCAAGATTGTGGCTATTTTAGCTATGATTGCAACAGGAGTCTTTATGGTCTTGACTGGCTTTAAGACACCTCATGGAGTAGCAAGTTTGGCCAATATCACCGACAATTTCTCCCTCTTCCCTAATGGTGGAGTGAACTTTGTCATGGCCTTTCAGATGGTTTTCTTTGCTTACCTCATGATTGAGTTTATCGGGGTAACAACCTCTGAAACCAAAAATCCACGCCAGGTTTTGCCAAAAGCCGTTAAGGAAATTCCTTTGCGTATCGCCTTTTTCTATGGTGGTGCCCTCTTAGCCATCATGGCTATCATTCCTTGGCGTGAACTTGCATCGGCTGATTCACCTTTTGTTACAGTATTTGAATTGGCAGGTATCAAGTGGGCGGCAGCCTTGATTAACTTCGTCGTTTTGACCTCAGCAGCGTCTGCTCTCAACTCAACCCTCTACTCAACAGGTCGTCACTTGTATCAGATTGCTCATGATTCACCAAATCCATTCTTAAAGGCTATTAAGGCAGATACTCTTTCTCGCCACAATGTGCCACAAAATGCCATCATCGCCTCAGCAATCTTGATTGCCCTAGCAGCCTTTATTAATGTCTTGCCAGGAGTTTCGGATGCCTTTGCCTTGATTACAGCATCATCATCAGGTGTTTATATTGCTATTTATATCTTGATTATGGTGGCTCACCTTAAATACCGCAAGTCACCAGACTTTATGGCAGATGGCTATCTCATGCCCCATTATCGTTTCTTAAATCCTTTAACCATGCTCTTCTTTGCCTTTGTCTTTGTAACCCTCTTTTTACAAGAGTCTACATTTGTCGGAGCAATTGGTTCAGCTATTTGGATTATCGGTTTCGGGATTTATAGTCAGTGGAAATTTAGAAAATAAATTAAGGACTCATCAACTCAGGTTGGTGAGTTTTTGCTAGTTTGACAGTCTATTGAAATAAGACTATAATCAAGCTGTAACAGTATTTAAGGAGATTTAGATGTACTTTAGATTGGAAAACAAGCAGTCTCAGAAAGCACAAGAAATTGGGAATTTGATTCGTGCTTATAATCGTTCAAAAAGAGAAGAGGCTGAAAGTGAGCCACTTAATCTTTATGTTGAAGATGACAAGGGCAATCTCTTTGCAGGTTTGATAGCAGAGACTTTTGGAAATTGGCTAGAAATTGAGTATTTATTTGTCAAAGAGGAACTGAGAGGGCAAGGAATCGGTTCAAGACTATTGCAGCAAGCAGAAACTGAAGCTAAGAATCGAAACTGTCGTTTTGCTTTTGTTAATACTTACCAGTTTCAAGCTCCAGATTTTTATAAAATGCATGGCTACAAGGAAGTCTTTGCTTTGCAAGACTATCCCTACATTGGGCAAAGATATTATTACCAAAAGGATTTGTAAGGAGAATATGAAAGTATAGATCAAAGGGGAATTTTTCACAATACTATGGAGGTGGATTAATAGATATAAGATTGACTGTTTAAGGAGCTTCTAGACAAATACCAGTTAAATCCTACAAATTGTGTCTTTCTAGACGATATTGAAGACAATACAATCGCAGCTGAGATATTAGATGTGAAAGCCTAGCACGTCAAGAAAAGAAGCGATGTCGTCGATATTTTGAAATCCTATATTTAAACTTAACACTCTCTATTTTTTATGGTAGAGAGTTTTTTGTTAATAAAATATTACAAAATGACAGATATATATTGCATTGAGTTAGATATATGATATAATAATGTTAAAAAGAGGCGCAACTTTTTAAAATTATAAGGAGGACGCAGGTGGCTAAAAATTTAAAATTAAAATTAGCTCGTGTAGAGCTTGATTTAACACAAGGTCAACTGGCAGATGCTGTTGGGGTGACGCGCCAGACTATTGGTTTGATAGAGGCGGGGAAATACAATCCCAGTCTCTCACTCTGCCAGTCCATTTGCAGATGTTTAGGGAAAACCCTAGACCAATTATTTTGGGAGGAAGAAGATGAAAAATAGATTTTTTTATTATCAATTACTTGATGAAAGAGAAGAACAACTAATCAATAAAGCTGGGGCAGAGTCTTTTTCACTCTTTATTGTGCTTGTACTTCTAAGCTATTTGGTGGCAGTGTTGGCTCCATCTCTTTTTAATCCGAATTTTCTAGTCTATACTCTGATAGTAGGAATTTTCTTCTTTTTCAATCGTGCCCGTTATCTGGGAGTGACCTACTATAGTCGTTTTCATTTTACGATTTTGGGTTGTTTTTTCCTAACCTTGGCTATTACGGCTCTTTTGATGTTACAGAATTATCAATTCAACATAGAAATTTATCAGCACAATCCTTTGAACATTAAATACCTATCTGCTTGGGCAATTACTTATGTCATTTACCTTCCCTGGGTCTTTATTGGCAATCTTGGTCTGAAGAGCTATGGTGAATGGGCGCAGAAAAAGTTTGAACAAGATATGGATGAACTAGAGAGTGGTGAATAGCTTGTTACTCTTTTCTCAATCCAGCTAAAATGTGATATAATAGTACTAATTTATTGGAATACATGAAAGTTTTTGAAAATTTTCATGGGTTTCTAGCTAAGGAAGTAGGAAAAGTATGTATCCAGATGATAGTTTGACATTGCACACGGACTTGTACCAGATTAACATGATGCAGGTTTACTTTGACCAAGGGATTCACAATAAAAAGGCGGTCTTTGAGGTGTATTTCCGCCAACAGCCTTTTAAGAATGGCTATGCGGTTTTTGCTGGTTTGGAAAGAATTGTGAGCTATCTTGAAGACTTGCGTTTTTCAGATAGTGATATTGCTTATTTGGAGTCGCTTGGCTATCATGGGGCATTCTTGGACTACCTTCGCAATTTCAAGTTGGAGTTGACCGTTCGTTCTGCCCAAGAAGGGGACTTGGTTTTTGCTAATGAACCGATTGTGCAGGTGGAAGGCCCTCTAGCCCAATGTCAATTGGTCGAAACGGCTCTTTTGAACATCGTCAACTACCAGACCTTGGTTGCGACTAAGGCAGCTCGTATTCGTTCGGTTATTGAAGATGAACCCTTGATGGAGTTTGGGACACGTCGGGCGCAAGAAATGGATGCAGCTATCTGGGGAACACGCGCAGCGGTGATTGGTGGCGCCAATGGAACTAGCAACGTGCGTGCTGGTAAACTCTTTGACATTCCTGTCTTGGGAACCCATGCCCATGCCTTGGTACAGGTTTATGGCAATGACTATGAGGCTTTCAAGGCTTACGCTGCGACTCACAAAAATTGTGTCTTCCTTGTGGATACCTATGACACCCTTCGCATCGGTGTACCAGCTGCCATTCAGGTGGCGCGTGAGCTGGGTGATCAGATTAACTTTATGGGTGTTCGGATTGACTCTGGGGATATTGCCTACATTTCTAAGAAAGTCCGTCAGCAACTGGACGAGGCTGGATTTACAGAGGCTAAGATTTATGCTTCTAATGATCTAGATGAAAATACCATCCTCAACCTCAAGATGCAAAAGGCCAAGATTGATGTCTGGGGTGTGGGAACTAAGCTGATTACAGCTTATGACCAGCCAGCTCTTGGTGCAGTTTACAAGATTGTTGCGATCGAAGATGAAAATGGGAACATGCGCAATACGATTAAGCTGTCTAATAATGCAGAGAAAGTGTCGACGCCAGGTAAGAAGCAGGTGTGGCGCATTACCAGTCGTGAAAAAGGCAAGTCAGAGGGTGACTATATTACCTATGATGGTGTGGATGTTGCCAGCATGACAGAAATCAAGATGTTCCATCCGACTTATACCTACATCAAGAAGACCGTTCGTAATTTTGATGCTGTTCCTCTCTTGGTGGATATCTTTAAAAACGGGAAATTGATATACAAGCTGCCTAGCTTGACTGAGATTCAGGATTATGCTCGTAAGGAATTTGACAAGCTTTGGGATGAGTATAAGCGCGTGCTCAATCCGCAGCACTATCCAGTGGATTTGGCGCGTGATGTATGGCAAGACAAGATGGACTTGATTGACAAAATGCGTAAGGAAGCCCTTGGTGAAGGAGAAGAAGAATGAGTTTGCAAGAAACGATTATCCAAGAATTGGGCGTAAAACCAGTGATTGATGCCCAAGAAGAAATCCGTCGTTCCATTGATTTCTTAAAGAGATACCTGAAAAAACATCCCTTCCTAAAAACCTTTGTACTAGGGATTTCTGGGGGACAAGACTCAACCTTGGCAGGGCGATTGGCCCAACTGGCTATGGAAGAACTGCGAGCAGAGACAGGAGATGACAACTACAAATTTATCGCTGTCCGCCTGCCTTATGGAGTACAAGCTGATGAAGCAGACGCTCAAAAAGCCCTAGCATTTATCCAGCCAGATGTCAGTTTAGTGGTGAATATCAAGGAATCTGCAGATGCTATGACAGCTGCAGTTGAAGCGACAGGAAGCCCTGTTTCAGACTTCAACAAGGGGAATATCAAGGCTCGTTGTCGTATGATTGCTCAGTATGCCCTTGCAGGTGCCCATAGCGGAGCGGTCATTGGAACAGACCATGCTGCGGAAAATATCACAGGTTTCTTTACCAAGTTTGGTGACGGTGGTGCAGATATTTTACCACTGTTCCGTCTCAATAAACGTCAAGGAAAACAACTCTTGCGGAAACTTGGTGCAGACCCAGCCCTTTATGAAAAAATCCCAACAGCAGACCTAGAAGAAGACAAACCAGGCCTAGCTGATGAAGTAGCCCTCGGAGTCACATATGAGGAGATTGACGACTACCTAGAAGGCAAAACAATTAGCCCAGAAGCCCAAGCGACTATCGAAAACTGGTGGCACAAAGGCCAACACAAACGCCACCTACCAATCACCGTCTTTGATGATTTTTGGGAGTAAAAAGGTCCGGGGGACCTTTTTAGCTTCTTGCCCTGAAATTAAAAAGCAAGAAAAACCTCCAGTGGAGGTTTTTACCCTGAGCCTAGAAATGAGAAAGCGAAGAAGGTCCGGGGGACCTTTTTAGCTTGAGCCTTGAAATTCAACAGCAAAACAAGTTTCAATGGAGATTGGACAGAGAATTATCTATCAGAAAGTGAGGTAGCATCATGAAATCTATTGGTACACAAATATTACAGACAGAGCGTTTAACCTTGCGAAGATTTGTGGAAAGTGATGCAGAAGCCATGTTTCAGAATTGGGCTTCATCCGCTGAGAATCTGACCTATGTCACCTGGGATCCCCATCCTGATGTCGATGTGACTCGAAATTCGATTCGTAACTGGATTGCTTCCTATGCTAATCCCAACTATTACAAATGGGCCATTTGCCTCAAAGAAAACCCAGAGCAAGTGATTGGAGATATCAGCATCGTTGAGATGGATGAGAACGATTCTTCTTGTGAAATTGGCTATGTGCTAGGCAAGAAATACTGGGGTCATGGTATGATGACAGAGGCCTTGAAAGCTGTCTTGGACTTTTGTTTTACTCAAGCAGGCTTTCAAGAAGTCAAGGCACGTTATGCCAGTCTCAATCCAGCTTCAGGTCGTGTCATGGAGAAGGCTGGAATGTCCTATCTCAAGACTATTACCAATGGTGTAGAGAGAAAAGGCTATCTTGCGGACCTTATTTATTATCAGATAAGTAGGGAAGAGTAGTGAGTTTTCTTTCTGTTTCTATTAAAGTCAGACCTTGTCTGGCTTTTTTGTGCAAGAATTCTAAATAACCTGATTAAATTCCTATTTTTCCCTATCATTGTCCCTGTTTTTTCTGGAGTTTTGGGGCTATAATAGTCCTATCAAATCAAAGAATGGAGGAAGGTAATGGATAATATTATCTTTTTTATCAGTGTTTTTCTTGCTGGAATTCTTTCCTTCTTTTCTCCTTGTATTTTACCCTTGTTACCAGTCTATGCAGGGGTATTACTGGATGACAAAGATGGTGCTCAGGATTCTAGCGGAAAATTTTTAATCTCAGTTGTCAGTTTATTGCGAACTCTGGCCTTTATAATAGGGATTTCCTTTGTTTTTATCTTACTGGGCTATGGAGCTGGTTTTTTAGGCAATTTGCTGTATGCTTCTTGGTTTCAGTATGTGACGGGTGCGGTGATCATTCTCTTGGGCTTGCATCAGATGGAAGTCTTACATTTGCAGGGACTCTACAAGGAAAGAAGGCTACAATTAAAGAGACAGGGGCAAAAGGGGAACGGCTATAGTCAGGCATTTTTACTGGGCTTGACCTTTAGTTTTGCTTGGACGCCATGTGTAGGTCCGGTTCTGGGATCTGTTTTGGCCTTAGCGGCTTCAGGTGGCTCAGGTGCTTGGCAGGGAGCTGGTCTCATGTTGGTTTACACACTGGGTTTGGCGCTACCATTTTTGGATCTAGCTCTCGCATCCAGCTATGTTTTGAAACATTTTCGAAAACTCCATCCTTATCTCGGAATCCTCAAGAAAGTGGGTGGTTTCCTCATTATCGTGATGGGAATCTTGGTGCTTTTGGGGAATGCTTCCATTTTGACTACATTATTTGAATAGAGAGGAATAAGAAATGAAAAAATGGCAAACATGTCTCCTTGGAGTAGGCTCAATCTGTTGTTTGGCAGCCTGTTCGGCTAAAAACATGTCAGACGAATCTACTATGAAGGAGCAAACCAAAACAGAACAAGTCAGTTCGCAAACTGCGACTAAAGGTCAGGCGGTTGCTGATTTTGAGCTGACAGGAGTAGATGGCAAGACCTACCGCTTGTCTGATTACAAGGGAAAGAAAGTCTATCTCAAATTCTGGGCTTCTTGGTGTTCTATCTGTCTAGCTAGTCTTCCAGATACTGATGAAATCGCTAAAGATGCTGGTGATGATTATGTGGTTTTGACGGTAGTGTCACCTGGACACAAGGGTGAACAAGCTGAAGCAGACTTTAAGAACTGGTACAAGGGCTTGGATTATAAAAACTTCCCAGTTCTAATTGACCCGTCAGGCAAACTTTTGGAAAGTTATGGTGTTCGTTCTTATCCAACTCAAGCCTTTATAGACAAGGAAGGCAAGCTGGTCAAAACGCAACCAGGTTTTATGGATAAGGATATGATTTTAAAAACATTGAAAGAAATGGGGTAGAGAAAGGTCATGAATGATAAAGTAAAATTGTTTGTCTTGGCAGGGATTTTTTTCCTAGCCATAAGCGGTTTCTATTTTCTATTGATGCGAAATGCAGGGCAGACAGATAGCTCGCAAATTGAGAAAGCAGCAGTTAGCCAAGGAGGAAAAACAGTGAAAAAAACAGAAGTGAGTAAAGATGCAGACTTGCACGAAATTTATCTGGCTGGGGGATGTTTCTGGGGAGTTGAGGAATATTTCTCACGCGTTCCCGGTGTGACAGATGCCGTATCAGGCTATGCAAATGGTAGAGGGGAAACAACCAAGTACGAATTGATTAACCAAACAGGACATGCGGAGACTGTCCATGTTACTTATGATGCCAAGCAAATTTCCCTCAAGGAAATCCTGCTTCACTATTTCCGCATTATCAATCCAACCAGCAAAAATAAACAAGGAAATGATGTGGGAACCCAGTACCGTACTGGTGTTTATTACACAAATGACAAGGATTTAGAGGTGATTAACCAAGTTTTTGATGAAGTTGCTAAGAAATACGACCAACCTCTAGCAGTTGAAAAGGAGACCTTGAAGAATTTTGTAGTGGCTGAGGATTACCATCAAGACTATCTCAAGAAAAATCCAAATGGCTACTGCCATATCAATGTCAATCAGGCAGCCTATCCCGTCATCGATGCCAGCAAATATCCAAAACCAAGCGATGAAGAATTGAAAAAGGCCTTGTCACCTGAGGAGTATGCAGTTACCCAAAAAAATCAAACAGAACGAGCTTTTTCAAACCGCTACTGGGATAAATTTGAATCTGGTATCTATGTGGATGTAGCAACTGGCGAACCCCTCTTTTCATCAAAGGATAAGTTCGAGTCTGGTTGTGGTTGGCCTAGTTTCACCCAACCCATTAGTCCAGATGTCGCCACCTACAAGGAAGATAAGTCCTACAATATGACACGCATGGAAGTGAGAAGCCGAGTTGGAGATTCTCATCTGGGCCATGTCTTTACGGACGGTCCTCAGGACAAGGGTGGCTTGCGCTACTGCATTAATAGTCTTTCCATCCGCTTTATTCCCAAAGACCAAATGGAAGAAAAAGGCTATGCTTATTTACTAGATTATGTTGATTAAGAGGGCTTTCCTAAGCAGTTAGAGGAGAATTTTGCTATACTGATACTAGTAAGTGACAAAGGAGAGAAGCATGACCTATACAATCTTAATCGTAGAAGATGAATATCTGGTAAGACAAGGCTTGACCAAGCTGGTCAATGTAGCAGCCTACTATATGGAAATCATCGGTCAGGCTGAAAATGGAAGGCAGGCTTGGGACTTGATTCAAAAGCAGGTGCCAGATATTATTTTAACCGATATCAATATGCCTCAGCTGAATGGCATCCAGTTGGCCAGTCTGGTCCGAGAAACCTATCCTCAGGTGCATCTAGTTTTTTTGACAGGCTACGATGATTTTGATTATGCCTTGTCTGCTGTCAAACTAGGTGTGGATGACTACCTGCTCAAGCCCTTTTCTCGTCAGGATATTGAGGAAATGTTGGGGAAAATCAAGCAAAAGTTGGATAAGGAAGAGAAAGAAGAGCAGTTACAAGATTTATTAACCGATAAGTTTGAAGGAAATATGGCCCAGAAAATCCAGTCTCATCTAGCTGATAGTCAATTTAGTTTAAAGAGCTTGGCCAGTGACTTGGGCTTTAGTCCGACTTATCTGAGTTCTTTGATTAAGAAAGAGTTGGGTCTCCCTTTTCAGGATTATCTGGTGAGAGAACGTGTCAAACAAGCCAAGTTCTTGCTTCTGACCACAGATTTAAAGATTTATGAGATAGCAGAGAAGGTTGGTTTTGAAGATATGAACTATTTTACCCAACGTTTTAAACAGATTGCAGGTATGACACCTCGTCAGTTTAAGAAGGGGGAAGGTCGATGAAGCGTTCTTCTCTCCTAGTCAGAATGGTTATTTCCATCTTTCTGGTCTTTCTCATTCTCCTAGCTCTGGTTGGGACTTTCTACTATCAATCTAGTTCTTCAGCCATTGAGGCTACCATTGAAGGCAATAGCCAAACGACTATCAGCCAGACTAGCCACTTTATCCAGTCTTATATCAAAAAATTAGAAACTACCTCGACCAGTTTGACCGAGCAGACGGATGTCCTAGCCTATGCTGAGAATCCCAGTCAAGACAGAGTAAAGGGAATCCGAAATCTGTTTTTGACTATCTTGAAGGCAGACCAGGATTTAAAAACTGTTGTGCTGGTGACCAAATCCGGTCAGGTCATTTCTACAGATGATAGTGTGCAGATGAAAACTTCCTCTGATATGATGGCTGAGGATTGGTACCAAAAGGCTATTCATCAGGGAACCATGCCCGTTTTGACACCAGCTCGTAAATCAGATAGTCAGTGGGTCATTTCTATCACTCAAGAACTTGTTGATGCAAAGGGAGTTAATCTGGGTGTGATTCGTTTGGATATTTCTTATGAAACTCTGGAAGCCTATCTAAATCAACTTCAGTTGGGTCAGCAGGGCTTTGCCTTTATCATCAATGAAAACCATGAATTTGTTTATCATCCTCAACACACAGTTTATAGTTCGTCTAGCGAAATGGAGGCCATGAAACCCTATATTGAGACAGGGCAGGGCTATACTCCAGACCACCGATCCTATGTCAGTCAAGAAAAGATTGCTGGAACAGATTGGACGGTTATAGGCGTGTCTTCGCTGGAGAAGTTAGACCAAGTTCGGAGTCAACTCATGTGGACCTTGCTTGGAGCCAGTTTCACCTCTCTTCTTGCATGTCTCTGCTTGGTGTGGTTCAGTCTCAAGCGTTGGATTGCCCCTTTGAAGGATTTGAGAGAAACCATGTTGGAAATTGCTTCTGGTAATCAGAATCTTCGTGCCAAGGAAGCTGGTGCTTATGAACTGAGAGAAGTGACTCGCCAATTTAATGCCATGTTGGATCAGATTGATCAGCTGATGGTAGCTATTCGCAGGCAGGAAGAAACGACCCGTCAGTACCAACTTCAAGCCTTGTCGAGCCAGATTAATCCGCATTTCCTCTATAACACCTTGGACACCATCATTTGGATGGCTGAATTTCAGGATAGTCAGAGAGTGGTTCAAGTGACCAAGTCCTTGGCGACCTATTTCCGCTTGGCGCTCAATCAAGGCAAGGACTTGATTTCCTTGCCCGACGAAATCAATCATGTCCGCCAGTATCTCTTTATCCAGAAACAACGTTATGGAGATAAGCTGGAATATGAGATTAATGAAAATCCTGCCTTTGATAAGCTAGTCTTGCCCAAGCTGGTCCTACAACCCTTAGTAGAGAATGCCCTGTACCATGGCATTAAGGAAAAGGAAGGTCAGGGACATATTAGAGTTTCTGTCCAGAAACAGGATTCAGGATTGGTTATCCGTATTGAGGATGATGGCGTTGGTTTCCAAGCTGCTGGCGATAGTAGTCAAAGTCAACTCAAGCGTGGAGGAGTTGGCCTTCAAAATGTTGACCAACGGCTCAAACTTCATTTTGGAGAACATTACCAGATGAAGATTGATTCTGCCCTCAAAAAAGGAACGACAGTTAAAATATACATAAATAGAATAGAAACTAGCTAACTCCCAGTCAATTTTGGGAGTTTTATGCGTAATTGGGCAAGCTTTCTAGGTTGTCTATCTTGCTAAAACGTAGAAAAAACGATATGATAGATAATGACAAAAGAGGTATTAAGTATGAAGGAAAAAGACATTCAAAGAGAAACAAGCCAGATTGTAAAAGATGTATTGGAAAAGGCCAATTTGAAGCAAGGATCCATCTTTGTTTTGGGCCTTTCTTCTAGTGAAGTGATAGGTGGTCAGATTGGCAAGGAATCCAGCCAAGAAATTGGCGAAATCATTGTGAAGACCATCCTAGATATCTTAGAGGAAAAAGGAATTCATCTAGCTGTTCAAGGTTGTGAACATGTCAATCGAGCCCTCGTTGTTGAACGTCAGGTTGCAGAGCAGTTTGGTCTGGAAATGGTCAGTGTCCTTCCTACCCTTCATGCAGGAGGTTCAGGTCAGTTAGCAGCCTTCAAGTTTATGCAAGATCCAGTTGAGGTTGAATTTATCAAGGCTCATGCTGGATTGGATATCGGAGATACTGCAATTGGTATGCATGTCAAGCATGTTCAGGTTCCGATTCGCCCTCTTTTGAGAGAAATTGGCCATGCCCACGTAACGGCACTGGCTAGTCGTCCAAAATTAATTGGAGGTGCGCGTGCGCACTATCCACAAGATTCTATCAGAAAGTCGTGAGAATGAAAAAAACAAAACAACAACTAGAAAAAATCACAAAATATTCGATTCGTAAGCTAACTGTTGGGGTAGGTCCTGTAGCCATCGGGGCCTTCCTTTTTGGTGCTGGTACCCTTTCAGTAGACAAGGTTCAAGCCAATGAAGTCGGTAGTGCTCATAACGTTCATTATCGTTATTTAGCGGAGCAGGAATTGACCGAGTCTGAAAAAGCCCTGATTCATCATGAGGTTCCAACAGAATTTCAAGATGAAGATATTATTTATGTAGTTTATCGCAAGAAAGCGACTACCAGTCAACAACTTCCTTATACAGGAAGTAAGGAGCTTGCTTTGGCAGGTCTTGGCTTGGCAACGGCCTCGATAGCGGTTTTATTAGTTTCCAAGAAACACCGTAGTAAAGTACTTGGGGTTCTGTTAATCAGCTCTATTGGAGTCAGCAATTTTGTACCTTTTACTGCCTTTGCATTTGAGAATAAAGAATTGCTTTCTTATAACCAAACTATTTCAGCCTCTACACATGAGGGCTTAGCTGAAGGCGTTATTTATATCGAAGGATATGAGTATGTTGGTTACTTTAAAGAATCAAAGTCTAAGACCAATACAAGCAGTAAAAAAGGTGAGTCGTTAGTTCAAGATCCACAAGCAGAATATACTGGCAAGGTTGAAGCCAAAGGTACCCAGGAACCAGGCAAAGAGGGCGAATCCTTAGTTCAAGAGTCGCAAGCAGAATATTCAGGGAAAATTGAAGCCAAAGGTACCCAGGAACCAGGCAAAGAGGGCGAATCCTTAGTTCAAGATCCACAAGCAGAATATACTAGCAAGGTTGAAGCCAAAGGCACTCAGGAACCAGGCAAAGAGGGCGAATCCTTAGTTCAAGATCCACAAGCAGAATATTCAGGGAAAATTGAAGCCAAAGGCACCCAAGAACCAGGTAAAGAGGGCGAATCCTTAGTTCAAGATCCACAAGCAGAATATTCAGGGAAAATTGAAGCCAAAGGCACTCAAGAAACTGGTAAAGAGGGCGAATCTTTAGTTCAAGAAAAGTTACCTGAATATAAAGTAACTGAGGGAACGGTTACGAAAGAAACTACTACTGAGATTGACTATAGGACAGAAATTATCGAGGATCCAACCAAATATACGGATGAAGAAACTGTAGTTCAAGATGGAGAAAAGGGTAGTCAAATTACCAAAACGACTTATAAGACTCTCGAAGGTGTTGAGACTGATCAAGTTTTAAATACAACAACCACTGTCATCAAAGAACCAGTCACTAAAAAAATAAGTCGTGGGACAAAACCAATTGAAGGAACTCTGGTAGAAGAAAGTCTTGAAAAGATTCCATTTAAGGAAGTTGTTAAAGAAGATGACCAACTGAAAAAAGGTGAAAGAGTTACTGTCCAAGAAGGAAAAGATGGACAGAAAAAAGTTACCAAGACTTACAAAACTATCAAAGGTTTAAAAACTGAAGAAGCACCGAAAATTGTGGAACAGGTTCTGGAGTTAGACCAAGATCGTATCGTTAAATTAGGAACTAAAAACTTTGAAAAACCAATCTTAACTTTGTCACTTGTTGATGTTCAAGATTTGAAACGATCATCTCAAATTCGTTATAATTTGGAAAATCCAAGTAAGGCAGCCATTAAATCTATCACCCTAACTCTGAAAAAAGGTGATGAGATTGTCAAAACCTTGAATGTTTCACCAGAAAATCTAACAGTTTCTTTGACAGACTTACAGTACTACAAAGATTATAAACTTGAAACGAAGATGGTTTATGACCGTGGTGAGGGTGATGAGGAAGAAGTTCTGAAAGAAGAACCGCTAAGAATTGACCTCAAAAAAGTTGAAATCAAGAACATCAAAGAAACAAGCTTGATGAGCGTGGATGATGCTGGTGTTGAAACAGATAAGAGCTTACTTACTGACAAACCGACAGATATTGCTCCGCTTTACTTACGAGTAACAACTCATGATAATAAGACAACGAGACTTGCGGTAAGTTCTGTTGAAGAAGTGGTTGTTGATGGAAAAACATTGTACAAGGTCGTAGCGAAAGCTCCAGACTTAGTTCAACGTAGACCAGATGATACATTTAGTGAAGACTATGTTCATTATTTTGAAAAGCAAAAAGCACACGAAGGTGATGTATATTATAGCTTTGAAGAACTGGTAACAGCTATGAAGGCTAATCCAAGTGGTACTTTTAAACTTGGTGCAGACCTTAATGCAGCCAATGTACCAACTCCAAATAAACAATATGTACCTGGTAAATTTAGCGGAACTTTAACAAGTGTCGATGGAAAACAATATACCATTCACAATATGGCTCGTCAGTTATTTGATAATGTTGAAGGTGGTACAATTAATAACATTAACTTAGGTAATGTTAATATTAATATGCCTTGGATTGAAAATATTTCAGCACTATCAAGAGTAGCTAAAAACGCTACAGTTGAAAATGTTAAGGTAACTGGTAGCATCCTTGGTAAAGATGGTATTGCAGGTATTGTAAACAAAGTGGACGTTGGTGGTTTATTACAAAATGTTGCCTTTGTTGGTAAACTTACTGGTGTCGGCGATAAAGGCTGGGATATAGGTGGTATTTCTGGAGAAGTTTGGAAAGGGAATATTAAAAAAGCCTATGTTGATGCTGATATTGTAGCAAATAAAGCTCGTATTGGTGGTCTTGTTGCTAGAACAGATAATGGTTACGACGGAAATGGGGTTAATAAATACGCATTTACTAGTCAATCTGTCGTTAAAGGAACTATTAAGGTGAAAACTCCTGTTGAAGTTGGTGGTTTCATTAGTAAAAACTATCCATGGGGTCGAGTTCTTGATACTGTTACAATGATGAAAGTTGAGAATGGTGAAGAATTCTATGGTTCTAAAGACCTTGTTGATGATGACGGCTACTTTACAAATAATTGGATAGATAGAAACTATGTTGTTACAGGTGTGAGTGAAGGGAAACGTTCATTCAAATATTCTCGTAGTAAACGAATCCAAGAAATCAGCTTAGAAGAAGCAAACAAGAAAATAGAGTCATTCGGAATTACAGCCGATAAATTCGAAATTGCTCCACTTGTGGAAGATAGACTGAACCAAGTGAAACCAAAATCTGATACTTACAAAGCTACTCAAGATTACGATGCTTCTCGTGAGCTTGCTTACCGTAATATTGAAAAACTTCAACCGTTCTACAACAAAGAATGGATTGTAAATCAAGGTAACAAGATTCCTGAAGGATCTAAATTACTAACTACAGAAGTATTGTCTGTAACAGGTATGAAAGATGGACAATTTGTGACCGACTTATCGGATGCTGACCACATTATGATTCATTACGCTGATAAGACGAAAGAAATTAAGGCTATTACACAAAAAGAATCTAAGGTTCAACAAGTTCGTGAATATAGTATTGAAGGATTAGGTGATATTGTCTATACACCAAATATGGTTGTTAAAGATAGAACACAATTGCTCAGCGTTATCAAAGCTAAATTAGCTTCTGTTGAACTTGATTCAGATGAAGTTCGTAAGATTAATAACAATCCTAAGATGTTATACATGGAGGAAAGCTTCAAAGAGGTTAAAGATAACCTAGATGCTTTAGTTAAAGCTTTAGTTGAAAATGAAGATCACCAACTGAATACTGACCAAGCAGCTCAGCGTGCATTGATTAAAAAAGTTGAAGACAATAAAGCTAAAATCATGTTAGCTCTTGCTTACTTCAATCAATACTACGGAATTAAATATAATGGATTAAATATCAAAAATATGATGACCTTCAAACCTGATTTCTACGGTAAGAACGTTAACGTACTTGATAGATTAATCAGCTTCGCTTCAAATGGTAATAACCTAAAAGGTGATCAATCACATGATGCATTCAATAGAGCCCTTGCAAGTGCTACTGGTAAAGCTAACTTACATGAATTTCTGAAGTACAACATGGAATTATTCACTAGTGAAACAGATATGAATACTTGGTTCAAGAACAACATTGCAGATAACGCTTATGTTGTTGAGAAACAATCATCAAATCCAGATTTTGCGAATAAGAAACATAAATTATATGAAGTAATTAATAATGGACATCATGGACGTTACATTTTACCACTTTTGAATTTGAAAAAAGCGCATATGATTTTAATTACAACCTATAATACCATTGCCTTTAGTTCATTTGAGAAATACGGTAAGAACACAGCAGAAGAACGTGAAGCGTTCAAGAAGCAAGTTGATTTACGTGCGCAAGAACAAATCAATTATTTAGACTTCTGGTCAAGGCTTGCTGCAGATAATGTACGAAATAATCTTCTTAAGAGTGAAAATATGGTACCATCTGCCATTTGGGATAACCATGATGTACCAGGTCTTGGTTGGGTTGACCGTATGGGACACACGAAGAAAGGCGATTTTGCTCCAATTCGTGAATTCTATGGTCCGACTGATAAGTGGCACGGATACAATGGAATGGGTGCATACGCTTATATCTTCCAAAATCCACAACCACAAGAGGCTGTATATTACATCATCTCTAGCATGATTAGTGATTTTGGTACATCTGCATTCACTCACGAAACAACACACATCAACGACCGTATGGCCTACTTAGGAACATGGCGTCACCGTGAAGGAACAGACGTTGAAGCCTTCGCTCAAGGTATGTTGCAATCACCATCAGTTTCAAATCCAAATGGTGAATATGGTGCCTTAGGATTAAACATGGCTTACGAACGTCAAAATGATGGAAATCAAATTTACAACTATAATCCAAATGTGTTAAATAGTCGTGAGAAAATCGATCACTACATGAAGAATTACAATGAATCCATGATGATGCTTGATTACTTAGAAGCTGAGTCTGTCATCAAGAAAAATACTGGAACAAACGATAAGTGGTTCAAGAAGATCGATAAGAAATATCGTGAAAAAGCGGATCGCAATGGCTTAGTTGGTGAACCACATCAATGGGATTTGGTTCGTGATTTGAATGATGACGAAAAGAATACGAAACTGACAAGTATTGATCAACTGGTTGATGGAAACTTTGCAACGAAACATGGATTGCCAGGAAATGGTCATTACCGTACTGAAGGATTTGATTCTGCTTATACTGTAGTAAATATGATGACAGGTATTTATGGTGGTAACACAAGTAAGAGTGCTGTTGGTTCAATCTCATTCAAACATAATACCTTCCGTATGTGGGGTTACTTCGGTTACCTTGACGGATTCTTAGGTTATGCATCAAACAAATACAAACAAGAATCTAAAGCAACTGGAAATAAGGGTCTTGGTGATGACTTTATTATTAATAAAGTTTCTAACGGCAAATTCCAAAGCTTAGAAGCATGGAAGAAAACATGGTATCATGAAGTGCACGAAAAAGCCCAAAGAGGTTTTGTTGAAATTGAAATTGATGGTCAAAAGATTTCAACTTACGCACAACTTCAGACCTTATTTGATGCAGCGGTCGAAAAAGACCTTCAAGGTAATGATTTCAAGAATACTGTAGATCTTAAATGGAAGATTTACAAACAACTCTTGCAGAAATCGGATGGATTTGCTGGTGATTTATTCACTAAAGCATAACCAATAGTAAGAAAATAATAAAAAGGTAGATCAGCTTTGTCTGGATCTGCCTTTTTATGCTATACTTAGGATATGCATATAAAAACAGTGATTGATTTTAGGGCTTTGGGGGAGAGATACACCTTTACCCAGCCTATTAAAGAGTTAAAAACGAGAGATTTAGCAGAAGTGACAGACTTGCTGGCACAAGTGGAAAGCTACCAAGAGCAGGGCTACTATGTGGTGGGTTATGTCAGCTACGAGGCTGCACCTGCTTTTGAGGAGAAATTAGCAGTTCACAAGGCTCCTCTACTGGCAGAGTACCTGCTATATTTTACAGTTCATGATAGCGTAGAAACATTCCCTATTCCTCTGATTTATGATGAGGTTGATTTGCCTTCTGATTGGCAGGAAGTAACGTCTGCAGCAGACTATGAAAAGGCTATTGCACAGATTCACCATCATTTGCGACAGGGAGACACCTATCAGGTCAACTACACAGTCCAACTCAAGCAAGACTTAAGCGCTAATCCTTTTGCCATCTACAATCGTATGGTGGTAGAGCAGGAGGCGGGTTATAATGCTTATGTTGAACATGACGAGATGGCAGTGATTTCCATGAGCCCAGAGCTCTTTTTTGAGCAAAATGGCCGCGAGTTGACAACGCGACCAATGAAGGGAACGACTCAGCGTGGCATGACTGACCAAGAAGACTTGGGGCAGGCCAGTTGGTTGGAGCAGGATCCTAAAAATCGCTCTGAAAATATGATGATTGTGGACCTCTTGCGCAATGATATGAACCGTATTTCTGATGTGGGGAGTGAGCATGTGGAGCGTCTGTGTCAGGTAGAACAGTATTCGACTATCTGGCAGATGACTTCAACCATCAAGAGTCAGTTGCGAGAGGATGTTGACCTTGTTGAAATCTTCCGTTCTCTATTTCCTTGTGGTTCCATAACGGGAGCACCGAAAATTGCAACTATGGAAATCATTGAGGACTTGGAGCCACAACCGCGTGGAGTCTACTGCGGAACGATTGGTCTCTTGCTTCCAAATGGACGACGGATTTTTAATGTTGCTATCCGAACTATTCAACTGTATCAAGGGAAAGCCATCTATGGAGTTGGCGGAGGCATTACATGGGATAGCACTTGGGAATCTGAATACCGCGAGGTTCATCAAAAGGCAGCTGTTCTCTATCGTAAACAAGCTCGTTTCAAACTGATTACTACAGGGAAAATCAGCCAGAAGAACTTGTTGTTTGAAGAACAACATCTGGAAAGGCTGAGAAAAGCTAGTAGGTATTTTGCCTTTCCATTTGATTTAGAAGACTTGAAACAAAAGATAGAGGAAGAGTGTCATGCTTGTGATGCTAATCAAGATTACCGCTTGCGAATCAGCCTCAGCAAATCTGGAAAGATAGAACTCAGTCGTCAAATATTAACACCCCTCACTCCGACCTTCTGCAAAGCAAAAATTTGCCTTCAGGAAGCGAATTTGCAACAAGCCTTTACCTACTTTAAAACCACTCACCGACCGCATTTGAGTTTAGGGGAACAAGAGAAGATTTACCATAATACAAGAGGAGAATTACTTGAAACCACTATTGGAAATTTGGTTCTGAAAATCGCTGGAAAACTCTACACACCACCAATCCGACTTGGAATCTTGCCAGGAATTTATCGTCAGCATTTGCTGGAAACAGGACAGGTAGAAGAGAAAGTTTTGACCTTGGCAGATTTAGTCCAAGCAGAAGCTATTTACGGCTGTAATGCAGTGAGAGGATTGTATGAATTGTCAGTAAAGGAGAGATAAATGAAACTAATATTTTTACATGGATTAGGCCAGTCAGCGGAGAGTTGGAAGGAAGTGCAAGAGTTACTTGCGGATTATCCCTCTGAAGCCCTTGACTTATTCCCTACGGGAATTACTAGCTATCAAGAAGCCAAGGAGAGCATTTATCAGCACTTGTCAGAGGAGACAGAACCTTTTGTCCTAATCGGTTTGTCCTTAGGAGCTGTACTTTCATTAGAGCTGTCAAGTTACGATTTGCCAAATCTTCAGGCCTTGGTTTTGTCAGGCTGTCCATTGAAACTAGCTGGCAATATCCCTTTTTACATTCAGTTGCTGATTTTTAAACTACTTCCCAAAAGGGTATTTGAAAAACAGGGAGCAGATAAAGCTCTGATGATCGGAGTTTCTGAGGAATTGAAGACACTTGATTTAAGAGAGATTGCAAAGAATTGTCCCTATCCAACTTTGTTAATTTGTGGTAGTCAAGATAAGCCTAATCTCAGTTCAATGAAAGCTATTCAAGAACTGATGCCAAATTCCCAGTTCCAGATTATCCCTGACGGTCCTCATGTCTTGAATAGAGCCAAACCAAAAGAGTTTGCTGAACAGATTAAACCTTTCCTTGAATTGCTGAAATAAGTTTGATAAAATAATAGTGAAATCGATAACATCGTTATGGGAGAAAGTAATGAACAAACGTCTATTTTTAAAAATGAGTTTGGCGACGTTGTCAGTTTCAGCCTTGTTTTTACAACCAGTTTTAGCAGAAGAAAATATTCATTTTTCTAGTTGTAAGGAAGTTTGGGCGAATTGATACGCGGATATTCATGAGGGAGAACCTGGTTATTCTGCCAAGTTAGACTGCGACCATGATGGTGTGGCCTGTGAATTGAAAAATGCCCCAAAAGGTGCTTTCAAAGCAAAACAAGAGACTACAACTCAAACTGATACAAGTTCATCAACAACAAGTGGCTGGGTTAAGCAGGACGGCGCTTGGTACTATTTTGACGGAAATGGAAATCCAGTGAAAAATGCATGGCAAGGAAATTACTATTTGAAATCAGATGGTAAAATGGCTAAAAATGAGCGAGTTGATGGAGGCCGTTACTATGTAGATGCTTCAGGTCTCTGGAAACCATAAGTCAGAATAAAATCCAGAAAGTTAATGCAAACCTTTGCATAAACGATTAGTTTTTGTTATACTATTACTGTAAGCATTTTCAGTTAATTCATAATGAAAAAGGAGAATATGATGAGTCAAAAGATTATTGGGATTGACCTTGGTGGAACTTCTATCAAATTTGCAATCTTGACAACAGCAGGAGAAATCCAAGAAAAGTGGTCTATCAAGACCAACATTTTGGATGAGGGAAGTCATATCGTAGATGATATGATTGAGTCTATTCAACACCGTTTGGACTTGCTTGGATTGGCAGCAGCGGACTTCCAAGGAATTGGAATGGGATCACCAGGTGTGGTTGACCGTGAAAAAGGAACTGTTATTGGTGCCTATAACCTCAACTGGAAGACCCTTCAACCAATTAAAGAGAAAATTGAGAAAGCCTTGGGTATTCCATTCTTCATCGATAATGATGCCAACGTAGCAGCTCTTGGTGAACGTTGGATGGGTGCTGGTGATAACCAACCAGATGTTGTCTTTATGACACTTGGTACTGGTGTTGGTGGCGGTATTGTCGCAGAAGGCAAATTGCTTCACGGTGTTGCTGGTGCAGCAGGTGAGCTTGGCCACATCACTGTTGACTTTGACCAACCAATCGCATGTACTTGCGGTAAGAAAGGTTGCCTTGAGACAGTGGCTTCTGCAACAGGGATTGTCAACTTGACTCGTCGTTATGCCGATGAATACGAAGGCGATGCAGCCTTGAAACGCTTGATTGATAATGGAGAAGAAGTAACCGCTAAGACTGTCTTTGATTTGGCAAAAGAAGGAGACGACCTTTCCTTGATCGTTTACCGTAACTTCTCACGTTACTTGGGAATCGCTTGTGCCAACATCGGCTCAATCCTAAACCCATCAACAATTGTTATCGGTGGTGGTGTTTCAGCTGCAGGAGAATTCCTTCTACAAGGTGTTCAAAAAGTCTACGACGAAAATAGCTTCCCACAAGTACGCACAACAACTAAATTGGCTCTTGCAACTCTAGGAAATGACGCTGGGGTTATTGGAGCTGCATCACTTGTATTGCAATAAAATAATAAAAGAGGAAAAATGCTAACCTAGAGCTAGTAATGTTCCTCTTTTCTTTTTTATGCTATACTAGTTAGGACAATAAATGAGGTGAGAGTAAATGACAAAAGCAGATACAATTTTTAAAGAAAATATTGAACGAATCCTCAAAGACGGTGTCTTTTCTGAGCAGGCACGTCCCAAGTACAAGGATGGAACTGTTGCTAACTCCAAGTATGTAACTGGTGCTTTTGCCGAGTATGACTTGGCTAAGGGGGAATTCCCCATCACGACCTTGCGTCCTATCGCTATCAAATCCGCCATCAAAGAAGTGCTCTGGATTTACCAAGATCAGTCTAATAGCCTAGAAGTGCTCAATGACAAGTACAATGTTCACTACTGGAATGATTGGGAAGTGGGAAATACAGGAACCATTGGTGAGCGCTATGGTGCTGTTGTTAAGAAACACGACATTATCAATAAGCTTCTCAAGCAGTTGGAGGCTAACCCTTGGAACCGTCGAAACATTATCTCCCTTTGGGATTACCAAGCTTTTGAGGAGACGGACGGCCTCCTTCCATGTGCCTTTCAGACCATGTTTGATGTCCGCCGTGTAGATGGAGAAATCTATCTGGATACGACCTTGACCCAGCGTTCGAATGATATGCTGGTGGCCCACCACATCAATGCTATGCAGTATGTGGCTCTTCAAATGATGATTGCCAAGCATTTTGGCTGGAAGGTTGGAAAGTTCTTCTACTTTATCAACAACCTCCATATCTATGACAATCAATTTGAACAAGCTCAGGAATTGCTCCGCCGTGAGCCGTCAAACTGCCAACCACGTTTGGTCTTGAATGTGCCAGATAAGACCAATTTCTTTGATATTAAAGCAGAGGACTTTGAGTTGGTGGATTATGACCCTGTCAAGCCGCAGTTGAAGTTTGATTTGGCTATTTAAAAGAATAGAAAAAAGAAGTTGAGACAATGAATCCCAACTTCTTTTGTTGCTTAACGTGATACGCGGCGACGAGCTGCTTTTTTACGGTTTTCTTCGATGAAAGCTGCTTTTTGCTCTTCTGGTTCGATCACTTTCTTTTTAAATGCGTATACTGCACCTGCGACTGCGGCGACAGTTCCTGCGACACCTGTTACAAGACCTTTAGCGAATCCTTTAGCCATGAGTCTTCCTCCTTTATATTCTCAATCAGCCAGCCTCCTCAAGAGGTCACATTTTTCTGACTGACCTTTTTGTGTTATAATAATAGTAACGAAAAAATGGGAATTTTTCAAGGAAAAAAGATGAAAACAAAAATAATTGTGATCGTTGGACCGACTGCAGTTGGAAAGACAGCTCTTGCCATTGAAGTTTCAAAGCGTTTTAATGGCGAAGTTGTTAGTGGCGATAGTCAGCAGGTTTACCGAGGTTTAGATATTGGGACGGCTAAGGCTAGTCCAGAAGAGCAGGCAGCTGTTCCTCATCATTTAATCGATGTTAGAGAGGTAACCGAGTCTTACTCGGCTTTTGATTTTGTTTCAGAAGCTAAGATGGCTATTGAGGATATTCACAGTCGTGGCAAGCTAGCTATTATTGCTGGTGGGACTGGACTGTATATCCAGAGCTTGCTAGAAGGTTACCATTTAGGTGGGGAGACACCTCATGAGGAGATTTTGGCCTATCGGGCTAGTTTGGAGCCTTATACAGATGAGGAATTAGCCCATCTGGTGGAGCAAGCAGGTCTTGAGATTCCCCAGTTTAATCGTCGTCGTGCTATGCGTGCCTTGGAAATTGCCCATTTTGGTCAGGATTTGAAAAATCAAGAGACCTTGTATGAACCATTGATTATCTGCTTGGATGATGAACGCAGTAAACTTTATGAGCGTATCAACCACCGAGTGGATTTGATGTTTGAGGCTGGGCTTTTGGATGAAGCCAAGTGGCTCTTTGAACATTACCCTAATGTACAAGCGGCTAAAGGAATCGGATACAAGGAACTCTTTCCTTATTTCTGTGGAGAGCAGACCTTGGAGGAAGCTAGCGAGAGTCTCAAACAGGCGACCCGCCGTTTTGCCAAGCGTCAGTTGACCTGGTTCCGTAATCGCATGCAGGTCACCTTTTATCAAATCGGAGAATCTGGTGTGCAAGACCGTATTTTAAGCCAGATAGAGGAGTTTTTAGATGATTGATACGGAGAAAAAAGAGGAGCGAGTCCTGATCATTGGTGTGGAATTGCAAGGCATGGACAATTTTGACCTCTCCATGGAAGAATTGGCCAGTCTAGCCAAGACAGCTGGGGCAGTCGTCGTCGATAGCTACAGACAAAAACGTGAAAAGTATGATTCCAAGACCTTCGTCGGCTCTGGTAAGTTGGAAGAAATAGCCCTCATGGTGGATGCAGAAGAGATTACCACTGTCATTGTCAATAACCGTTTGACTCCGCGACAAAATGTCAATTTAGAAGAAGTTCTTGGTGTCAAGGTCATTGACCGTATGCAGTTGATTTTGGATATCTTTGCCATGCGGGCTCGAAGCCATGAAGGAAAACTCCAAGTCCACCTAGCACAACTCAAATATCTCTTGCCTCGCTTGGTTGGTCAGGGGATTATGCTCAGCCGTCAGGCAGGAGGAATTGGTTCCCGTGGACCTGGGGAAAGCCAGCTGGAGCTGAACCGTCGTAGTGTTCGCAACCAAATCACAGACATTGAACGCCAGCTTAAGGTGGTTGAGAAAAATCGGGCGACAGTCAGAGAAAGACGTCTGGAGTCGAGCACCTTTAAGATTGGTTTGATTGGTTATACCAATGCTGGGAAATCAACCATCATGAACACCTTGACCAGTAAGACCCAGTATGAGGCTGATGAGCTCTTTGCGACTCTGGATGCGACGACTAAGAGTATTCATCTGGGGGGCAATCTCCAAGTAACTTTGACAGATACAGTTGGCTTTATCCAAGATTTGCCGACAGAGTTGGTATCCAGTTTCAAGTCTACCTTGGAAGAAAGCAAGCATGTGGACCTTCTAGTTCATGTTATCGATGCCAGCAATCCTTACCACGAGGAGCATGAAAAAACAGTCCTGTCTATTATGAAAGATTTGGACATGGAGGATATTCCTCGCCTGACCCTTTATAATAAAGCGGATTTGGTGGAGGACTTTACCCCTACCCAAACGCCTTATGCCCTGATTTCTGCCAAGTCTGAGGATAGTCGTGAGAACTTGCAGGCTTTGTTTTTAGAGAAAATCAAGGATATTTTCGAACCCTTTACCCTGCGTGTGCCTTTTTCAAAGTCCTATAAGATTCATGATTTAGAAAGTGTCGCGATTTTGGAAGAACGTGATTATCAAGAGGACGGAGAAGTGATTAGAGGCTACATTTCTGAGAAAAACAAATGGAGGTTAGAAGAATTTTATGACTGATATTAAAACGTTGGCTCTAAAGTATGGAGGTTATACAAGTCTAGATAAGGTTTACTTATATCAACTTCTAGCTGGTAGGTCTGAGCAGGAGCAGTTGGCACTTATAACACCTCCGCCAAGCGTTGTCAATGCTTATTTTGCAGAACTCTACCAGAAAAAGAGTCCTGAGGCAGCGACAGCTTACTTTGCGGAAGTCAGTCAGGAACTGAATCTCTACAATATTGAACCTAGTTTTACCATAGAAAACAAGCCCTTTGTTCGGCTTAATCTGTCTGGTAAATCCTTTGGTTTCTGCTATGAGAGTGAGGGTCTTGGTCGAATTTTCTCTGAAAATGAAGAGAAAATTTCGGATGACTTGCTTTTTGAAATTGCACAAATTTTCCCCCATCAACTGGTCTTTGAAGAGTCTAGTAAGATTTACATGAAGGCTGTTGGAGATGAGGAAGTTGTTAGTGTGGAGAATCTCACAGCTTTGACTGATTTGGAAAGCTTGGCTGATGGTCGTAAACGTCTCAAAGGCTACAGCCAAGAGGATTTATTGCAAGAAGCTGCTGCTTTTTCTGGCAAGCGCTATTTCCGATCGGAAAACCGCACAGCTATGTTATATATTGATTAATTAGAAAGTATCGAATGGATATTCAATTTTTAGGAACAGGGGCTGGTCAGCCCTCTAAAGCCCGCAACGTCTCAAGTCTCGCCCTGAAACTTTTGGATGAGATTAACGAAGTCTGGCTCTTTGACTGTGGAGAAGGTACGCAAAATCGCATTCTGGAAACCACAATTCGACCACGTAAGGTCAGCAAAATCTTTATTACCCACCTGCATGGAGACCATATTTTTGGATTGCCAGGATTTCTCTCTAGCCGTGCCTTTCAAGCTAATGAAGAGCAGACAGATTTGGAAATTTATGGACCTCAAGGAATCAAGTCCTTTGTCTTAACTAGCCTTCGTGTGTCAGGTTCTCGTTTGCCCTACCGCATTCATTTCCATGAGTTTGACCAAGATTCTCTAGGAAAAATCCTTGAGACCGATAAATTCACTGTCTATGCAGAGGAGTTGGATCACACTATTTTCTGCGTTGGCTATCGTGTTATCCAAAAGGATCTTGAAGGAACGCTGGATGCTGAAAAACTCAAGGCTGCTGGTGTTCCATTTGGCCCACTTTTTGGAAAAATCAAGAATGGTCAGGACGTTGTTCTCGAAGACGGAACTGAAATCAAGGCAGCAGACTATATCTCAGCGCCACGTCCTGGCAAGATTATCACCATTCTGGGCGACACCCGCAAAACCAATGCTAGTGTGCGTCTGGCTGTCAATGCTGATGTCTTGGTTCATGAGTCCACTTATGGCAAGGGTGATGAAAAAATTGCTCGTAACCATGGCCACTCTACTAATATGCAAGCTGCACAAGTAGCAGTAGAAGCAGGTGCCAAACGCCTCTTGCTCAACCACATCAGTGCTCGTTTTCTCTCAAAAGATATCAGTAAGCTCAAGAAAGACGCTGCTAGTGTTTTTGAAAATGTGCATGTGGTCAAGGATTTGGAAGAAGTGGAAATCTAAAAGATTGAGAAAGGATAAGTATGCCTACTATTCTCATTACTGGAGCAAGCGGTGGTCTAGCTCAAGAAATGGTCAAACTCTTGCAAAATGACCAACTCATCTTGCTTGGTAGAAATAAGGAAAAATTAGTCCAACTCTACGGAAATCATCCACATGCAGAATTGATTGAAATAGACATTACCGATGACTCAGCTTTAGAATCTCTGGTAACTGATCTCTATCTCCGCTATGGCAAGATTGATGTTTTGATTAATAACGCTGGTTACGGGATTTTTGAGGAATTTGACCAGATTTCTGACCAAGATATTTACCAGATGTTTGAGGTCAATACTTTTGCCCTGATGAATCTATCTCGTCGCCTTGCGACCCGTATGAAGGGAAGTAGAAAAGGCCATATCATCAATATCGTCAGCATGGCAGGTTTGATTGCTACTGGCAAGTCCAGTCTTTACTCAGCGACCAAGTTTGCGGCTATTGGTTTTTCAAATGCTCTGCGTCTCGAACTCATGCCCTACGGTGTTTATGTAACGACGGTTAATCCAGGACCAATCCGAACAGGATTTTTTAATCAGGCAGACCCAGATGGCACCTATCTCAAGTCGGTTGAACGCTTCCTGTTGAAATCAGATGCAGTGGCTAAAAAGATTGTCAAGATTATAGGAAAAAACAAACGAGAACTCAATCTACCGATTTTGTTGAACCTAGCCCATAAGTTTTATACCCTCTTTCCCAAGCTAGCTGATAAGTTGGCAGGGGAAACTTTTAATTATAAGTAAAAAGAACCAATGTGCAGGTTGTTGCTAGCCTACATATTGGTTCTTATCATTTCTCAACTATCAAACTGGACTTCTTCTAGTAGATAGTCGATAAAGCGTTCGCCCATCTTAGATAGGCTGGTTTTTTCATGCTGGATATAGACTAGTTCAATGGAGTCGTCAATATCCAATGGGATAGAAACGATATTGTCTCCGTTGAGGTTGCTGTTCAAAATCCCTGTCGCAATGGTATAACCATCTAAACCAATCAAGAGATTAAAGAGGGTGGCACGGTCACTGACCACGATGGATTTCTTGTGGTATTCCTGCGAGAGAATCTCTTCAGAGAAGTAGAAGGAGTTGTGTGTCCCTTGGTCATAGCTGAGATAAGGGAAGTTTTCCAAATCAGATAGTTTAACCTTGTCTTTCTTTGCCAGAGGATTGGTCTTGCTGACAAAGATATGGGGCTGGGCTGTGAAGAGATGATGAGCCAGCAGGTGGTTGTCATCCAGCATCTTGGTTAAAACATCACGATTGTAGCTGTTCAAAAATAGGACACCGACCTCACTACGGAAGTTCTTGACGTCGTCGATAATCTCCCAAGTCCGAGTTTCACGAAGGAAGAGCTCGTATTTCTCCATATCACTTTTCTTGAGCAGAGAGACAAATGCATTGACCACAAAGGCATAGTGTTGAGACGAAACGCTAAAGAGTTCGCGGTGGGCGACAGGATTTTTATAACGTTCCTCTAGAAGCTGAGTTTGCTCGACAACCTGACGGGCATAAGAGAGGAACTCCATCCCATCACGGGTCAAGGTGATACCCTTGGGATTGCGGATAAAGATTTCAATGCCCATTTCATTTTCCAAATCTCTCACTGCATTGGAAAGACTTGGCTGAGTGATAAAGAGTTGCTTGGCTGCCTCATTCATGGAGCCTGTTTCGACGATTTTGATAATATAATGTAATTGTTGAATTCTCATGATTTAATTGTACCACACTTGCGTCAGAATCGCCAAAGATGATAGGAAAATAAATAGAGGTCTGTTAATCTCTTCTTGAAAAAAACACAAAATTTTGCTAAAATGAGTCTTATGAAAACATTCTATGATGTGCAGCAGTTCCTCAAGCAATTTGGTATTATTGTTTACATGGGAAAACGCTTATATGATATTGAACTGATGAAGTTGGAACTCTCTCGGATTTATGACGCAGGGTTGATGGACAAATTAGACTATCTAGAAGCAGAAGCGGTTCTTCGCAGAGAGCACAAGGTAGAATTGGATTATATTGAGAAAAATGGAGAAAAGAATTAATGGTTACTTGGATTTTGTGGGCACTTATACTAGCAATGTTGGCATGGATGGGCTTTAACTATCTTCGTATTCGCCGTGCGGCTAAAATTGTGGACAATGAGGAGTTTGAAGCCTTGATTCGTACGGGTCAATTGATTGATTTGCGAGACCCAGCTGAATTCCACAGAAAACATATCCTTGGTGCACGCAATATTCCTTCAAGTCAGTTGAAAACTAGTCTTGCAGCCCTTCGTAAAGATAAACCTGTCCTTCTTTACGAAAACCAACGTGCGCAACGGGTTACAAATGCAGCCCTTTATTTGAAAAAACAAGGTTTTTCTGAGATTTATATCCTTTCTTATGGATTGGATTCTTGGAAAGGTAAAGTCAAAGTTGAGAAATAAGAAAACGAGCTTGGATATTTCCGAGCTCATTTTTTAACCACTTTTTCTTAGAAAGTCACGAATGTTTGCTAATTCTTGGGAGTTTAGGGGGCGATAGTCTCCTTCTTGAAGATTGTCATCCAAGCTCCAAGCTCCAAAATGGGTGCGTTTGAGGGAGGTTACTTTGACACCAACCGAGAGGAACATTTTCTTGACCTGATGAAATTTTCCTTCTGAAATGGTGATGGAGGCTTGGCTGTGGGAAGGACTTGCAGATAGAATCTCTAGTCTTGCAGGTTTACAGACAGTACCATCTAAAAAGACAATTCCTTTTTGAAAGGCTTGGATATGGTCAGGTGTCAGGAGTCCATTAACCTCAACTTGATAAGTCTTATCTACATGATATTGAGGATGGAGGAGCTGAAAGCCCAAGGGACCGTTATCGGTCAAGAGGAGGAGTCCCGTCGTATCTCGATCCAGTCGGCCGAGGGCATAGAGTTTGTCAGACTGGATGTCAGGTGAAAGGAGATCCATGACGGTTTGGAGTTCCTTGTCTGTATTGGCTGTCACGACACCAGCAGGCTTATGAAGCATAAGATAGGTGTGTTCATAGCCTTGAATGATACGGTCATGAAAAAGGAGTTCTTGTAGTCCTGTATCGATATTTTGGGCTAGGGAGCGGGCTGGGCAACCATCGACGAGAATGTCCCCTTTGAGTAAGGCTTGTTTCATGGCCTTTCGGCTGATTTTTTCTTGGGCTAATAAATTATCTAAACGCATACTGTGCCTATCTTATCATAAGTCGCTTGCTTTGAAAAGGCTTGACGTGAAAAGAAAAGCAGAGTGAAAACATTTACACTTGCTTGAATTATGTTATTTACTTGAAATTATGGTATAATCGTTCAGTTAGAAAATAAATTTTGAATATTATAGAGGAAATCATGACAAAATTAAGAGAAGATATCCGTAACATTGCGATTATCGCCCACGTTGACCACGGTAAAACAACCCTCGTTGATGAATTATTGAAACAATCAGAAACGCTTGATGCACGTACTGAATTGGCTGAGCGTGCTATGGACTCAAACGATATCGAGAAAGAGCGTGGAATTACCATCCTTGCTAAAAATACAGCCGTTGCCTACAACGGAACTCGTATCAACATCATGGACACACCAGGACACGCGGACTTCGGTGGAGAAGTTGAGCGTATCATGAAAATGGTTGACGGTGTTGTCTTGGTCGTAGATGCCTACGAAGGAACCATGCCACAAACTCGTTTCGTATTGAAAAAAGCCTTGGAACAAGACCTTGTCCCAATCGTGGTTGTTAACAAAATCGACAAACCGTCAGCTCGTCCAGCAGAAGTAGTGGACGAAGTCTTGGAACTTTTCATCGAGCTTGGTGCAGATGACGATCAGCTTGACTTCCCAGTAGTGTATGCTTCAGCTATCAACGGAACTTCTTCATTGTCAGATGATCCAGCTGATCAAGAAACTACTATGGCACCAATCTTTGATACCATTATCGACCATATCCCAGCTCCAGTAGATAACTCAGATGAGCCTTTGCAGTTCCAAGTGTCACTTTTGGACTACAATGACTTCGTTGGACGTATCGGTATCGGTCGTGTCTTCCGTGGTACTGTTAAGGTTGGGGACCAAGTTACCCTTTCTAAACTTGATGGCACAACTAAAAACTTCCGTGTTACAAAACTCTTCGGTTTCTTTGGTTTAGAACGTCGTGAAATCCAAGAAGCAAAAGCAGGTGACTTGATTGCCGTTTCAGGTATGGAAGATATCTTTGTCGGTGAAACTATTACTCCGACAGACGCAGTTGAAGCTCTTCCAATCCTACACATCGATGAGCCAACTCTTCAAATGACTTTCTTGGTTAACAACTCACCATTTGCTGGTAAAGAAGGTAAATGGGTGACTTCTCGTAAGGTGGAAGAACGCTTGCAGGCCGAATTGCAAACAGACGTTTCCCTTCGTGTTGACCCAACTGATTCACCAGATAAATGGACTGTTTCAGGACGTGGAGAATTGCACTTGTCAATCCTTATCGAAACAATGCGTCGTGAGGGATATGAACTTCAAGTATCTCGTCCAGAAGTTATCGTAAAAGAAATCGATGGTGTCAAATGTGAGCCATTTGAACGTGTTCAAATCGACACTCCAGAAGAATACCAAGGTTCTGTTATCCAAAGCCTTTCTGAACGTAAGGGTGAAATGTTGGATATGATTTCAACTGGTAATGGTCAAACTCGTTTGGTCTTCCTTGTTCCAGCGCGTGGTTTGATTGGATACTCAACTGAGTTCTTGTCAATGACTCGTGGTTACGGTATCATGAACCATACCTTCGACCAATATTTGCCATTGATTCCAGGGGAAATTGGTGGTCGTCACCGTGGTGCCCTTGTTTCTATCGATGCTGGTAAGGCTACAACTTACTCAATCATGTCTATCGAAGAACGTGGTACAATCTTTGTCAACCCAGGTACTGAGGTTTACGAAGGAATGATCATCGGTGAAAACTCTCGTGAAAATGACTTGACAGTTAATATCACTAAGGCTAAACAAATGACCAACGTCCGTTCAGCTACTAAGGACCAAACAGCTGTTATCAAGACACCTCGTATCTTGACACTTGAAGAGTCTCTTGAGTTCTTGAACGACGATGAGTACATGGAAGTAACTCCTGAGTCTATCCGTCTGCGTAAACAAATCCTTAACAAGGCAGAGCGTGAGAAAGCTAACAAGAAGAAAAAATCAGCTGAATAAGAGCTAGAAAGAGATAAAAATGGTTTATTTAATCATAGGACTCCTCTTATTACTACTCTATGTATTTGCGACACCAGAAAGCATTAAAGGGACAGTCAATATCGTCCTTGTCGTCTTTGCTTTTGTAGCACTCTTGATTTTGCTCATGTTGTCAGTTCTGCAAATCTTTCAGCTACCGACAGAATTCTTTATCGCAATCGCTATGCTGACCTTAGCATACTTTAGCTTGCGAGATATTACCCTCATGTCGGTCAGTAAAAGTAAAAGAAGATAAAAAGAGAGTTTTGGCTCTCTTTTTGCTTATTAGAATGCTGAATCTGAGCATTTTCGTTTAGAATTATTTCCATAAAAATGGTAAAATAGTAAGAGTAGAAATGGAGTTCGAGACATGAAAGTAATAGATCAATTTAAAAATAAGAAAGTCCTTGTTTTAGGTTTGGCCAAATCTGGTGAATCTGCAGCTCGTTTGTTGGACAAGCTAGGTTCCATTGTGACGGTAAATGACGGCAAACCTTTTGAGGATAATCCAGCTGCGCAAAGTTTGCTGGAAGAAGGAATCAAGGTTATCACAGGTGGCCATCCTTTGGAACTCTTGGATGAAGAGTTTGCTCTTATGGTGAAAAATCCAGGCATTCCTTATAGCAATCCCATGATTGAAAAGGCTTTGGCAAAAGGTATTCCAGTCTTGACTGAGGTGGAATTGGCTTATTTGATTTCTGAAGCACCGATTGTTGGTATTACTGGTTCGAACGGTAAAACAACCACAACGACTATGATTGGAGAGGTTTTGACTGCTGCTGGTCAACATGGTCTCTTATCAGGAAATATCGGCTATCCTGCTAGCCAAGTGGCCCAAACTGCGTCAGACAAGGACACTCTTGTTATGGAACTTTCTTCTTTCCAACTCATGGGCGTTCAAGAATTCCATCCTGAGATTGCGGTTATTACCAACCTCATGCCAACTCATATCGATTATCATGGATCATTTGAGGAATATGTAGCAGCCAAGTGGAATATCCAGAACAAGATGACAGCAGCTGATTTCCTTGTCTTGAACTTTAATCAAGACTTGGCAAAAGAATTGGCTAGCAAAACACAAGCTACAGTTGTACCATTCTCAACACTTGAAAAGGTTGATGGTGCTTATCTGGAAGATGGTCAACTCTACTTCCGTGGGGAAGTTGTCATGGCAGCGAATGAAATCGGTGTTCCAGGTAGCCACAATGTGGAAAATGCCCTTGCGACCATTGCTGTAGCCAAGCTTCGTGGTGTAGATAACCACACCATCAAAGAAACTCTTTCAGCCTTTGGTGGTGTCAAACACCGTCTCCAATTTGTGGATGAAATCAAGGGTGTCAAATTCTATAATGATAGCAAGTCAACTAATATCTTGGCTACTCAAAAAGCCTTGTCAGGATTTGACAACAGCAAGGTCATTTTGATTGCAGGTGGTTTGGACCGTGGTAATGAGTTTGATGAATTGGTACCAGACATTACTGGACTTAAGAAGATGGTCATCCTCGGTCAATCTGCTGAGCGTGTCAAACGGGCAGCGGATAAGGCTGGTGTGGCTTATGTGGATGCGACTGATATTGCAGATGCGACCCGCAAGGCCTATGAGCTAGCGACTCAAGGAGATGTAGTCCTTCTCAGTCCTGCCAATGCCAGCTGGGATATGTACGCTAACTTTGAAGTACGTGGCGACCTCTTTATCGACACAGTAGCGGAGTTAAAGGAATAATATGAAAAAAATTGTCTTTACAGGTGGGGGGACGGTTGGACACGTCACCCTCAATCTTTTGTTAATGCCTAAGTTCATCGAAGATGGCTGGGAAGTCCACTATATCGGGGATAAGCGTGGTATCGAACACCAAGAAATCCTTAAGTCAGGTCTAGATGTCACCTTCCATTCTATTGCGAC
This sequence comes from Streptococcus mitis, assembly GCA_032481955.1. GTDB lineage: Bacteria > Bacillota > Bacilli > Lactobacillales > Streptococcaceae > Streptococcus > Streptococcus mitis_DQ. Next base: position 56,594 of record JAWERV010000001.1, read on the forward strand.
TGGCAAATTGCGTCGCTATTTCTCTTGGCAAAATATGCTGGATGTCTTCAAAGTTGGTTGGGGAATTGTCCAATCTCTCTTTATCATGTTGCGACTTCGCCCACAGGCTCTTTTTTCAAAGGGGGGCTTTGTCTCAGTACCGCCTGTTATCGCAGCGCGTGTGTCGGGAGTACCGGTCTTTATTCATGAATCCGACCTGTCTATGGGCTTGGCCAATAAAATTGCCTATAAGTTTGCGACTAAGATGTATTCAACCTTTGAGCAAGCTTCAAGTTTGTCTAAGGTTGAGCATGTGGGAGCGGTGACAAAGGTTTCAGATCAAAAAACTATAGAACCCGATGAATTGGTGGATATTCAAACCCACTTTAATCCCCAATTACCAACTGTATTGTTTGTTGGCGGTTCAGCAGGTGCTCGTGTATTTAACCAATTGGTGACAGACCATAAAAAAGAGCTGACAGAACGCTACAATATTATCAATTTAACTGGAGATTCTAGCCTGAACGAATTGAGCCAAAATCTTTTTCGTGTTGACTATGTGACCAATCTCTATCAACCCTTGATGGAATTGGCTGATATTGTTGTGACACGTGGTGGTGCCAATACGATTTTTGAGCTCTTGGCCATGGCAAAATTACATGTTATTGTGCCGCTTGGTCGTGAAGCTAGTCGTGGAGACCAGATTGAGAACGCAGCTTACTTTGTAAAAAAAGGCTATGCAGAAGAGCTTCAAGAAAGCGATTTGACCTTGGATAGTTTGGAAGAGAAGCTTTCTCACTTACTAAGCCACAAGGAAGATTATCAAGCTAAGATGAAGGCTTCTAAGGAATTGAAATCTCTAGCAGATTTTTATCAATTGTTGAAAAAAGATTTATCATAAGGAAAGTAAATGTCAAAAGATAAGAAAAATGAGGGCAAAGAAATCCTCGAAGAATTTAAAGAGTTATCAGAATGGCAGAAACGAAACCAAGAATATCTAAAAAAGAAGGCTGAAGAAGAGGCGGCCCTAGCTGAGGAGAAGGAAAAGGAAAGACAAGCTCGAATGGCTTCAAAATCTGAAAAGTCAGATGCAACTGAGGACCAAGAGAGTGAGCCTGCACCAAAAGACTCAGAATCAGCCAAGGAAGAGTCTGAAGAAAAAGTCGAAGATTCAGACGAGGTCAAAAAAGAGGTATCCAAAGAGAAATCAAAGTCTACAGAGAACGAAGAACAGGATAAAAAAATAGAGAAAAAGCCTGTAAAGAAGAAATCGGCTAAACCGAAAATTCCTGGCCTCCATATCTTACGAGCCTTAACGATTTTATTTCCAAGTCTGCTTTTATTGATTGTCTCTGCCTACCTACTCAGTCCTTATGCGACTATGAAGGATATCCGTGTTGAGGGAACGGTGCAAACTACGGATGATGATATTCGACAGGCTTCAGGCATTCAGGATTCGGATTATACGATTAACCTTCTGCTAGACAAAGCAAAATATGAAGAGCAGATTAAGTCTAATTATTGGGTTGAATCAGCTCAGCTTGTTTATCAATTTCCAACCAAGTTCACTATCAAGGTTAAGGAATACGATATTGTGGCCTACTATGTTTCTGGTGAAAATCATTATCCTATTCTTTCCAGTGGTCAGCTTGAAACCAGTTCTGTGAGTTTGGTGAGTCTGCCAGAAACTTATATATCAGTTCTCTTTAATGACAGCCAACAAATCAAAACCTTTACGTCAGAACTTGCTCAAATTAGCTCAGAACTCAAGACGGCTATCCAAAAGGTGGAACTAGCCCCAAGCAAGGTGACATCAGATCTAATTCGATTGACCATGAATGATTCGGACGAAGTCTTGGTTCCTCTATCTGAAATGAGCAAGAAATTGCCTTACTATAGTAAGATTAAGCATCAATTGTCAGAACCAAGTGTGGTCGACATGGAAGCTGGAATTTACAGCTACACTGTGGCGGATAAATTAATTATGGAGGCTGAGGAAAAAGCCAAACAAGAGGCTAAAGAAGCTGAGAAGAAGCAGAAAGAGGAAGAGAAGAAAAGGCTGGAAGAACAGCAGAAAAAATTGGAAGAAGAGAAGAAAAAGCTGGAGGAAGAGAGCAATCGAAATCAAACAAATCAGCGTTCATCGCGTCGCTAGGTTTAGCTTTTCTCCTATAGCTCTTTGGTTGCCATGGTAAGTGTCTAGAGTTTTGAGAAATGTAGATAGCATATAATTATATGTTCAGCCCTTTCGTGTATCTACATTTATTTATATGTTATTTTGGAATTTCTCAAAATCGCGACACATACGTGACCATGTTTTTACTTGACAAGTGCTAGTAGAAATAATAGAATAGTAAAAAACCTTTAAAGCAGTCCAGAGAGGCAGCTAAGGTTAGACGGTGAAAGGGTGGAGACTACCCATTTTTCGTGGAACCTTGCTGTTGGCAGGTTCCTTTTTTCGTGCCTTCTGTTGCCCAGACTCTCTCACTAGCAAAGGTAAAAGGAGAAACTTATGCGAGAACATCGTCCAGTCATTGCTCTTGATTTTCCTAGTTTTGAGGCGGTCAAGGAATTTTTAGCTCTTTTCCCAGAGGAAGAAAGCCTTTATCTAAAGGTAGGGATGGAGCTTTATTACGCAACGGGTCCTGAGATTGTGTCATACTTGAAAGGTCTGGGTCACAGTGTCTTTTTGGATCTCAAGCTTCATGACATTCCCAATACAGTCAAATCAGCTATGAAGGTCCTATCTCAGCTTGGTGTGGATATGACCAATGTTCATGCCGCTGGTGGTGTAGAGATGATGAAGGCGGCGCGTGAAGGTCTTGGAAGTCAAGCAAAATTGATTGCTGTCACTCAGCTGACATCAACGTCAGAAGCCCAGATGCAGGACTTTCAAAATATCCAAACCAGCCTGCAGGAGTCAGTGATTCATTATGCTAAGAAGACAGCTGAAGCTGGGTTAGATGGTGTCGTTTGCTCGGCTCAAGAAGTGCAAGTTATCAAAAAGGCTACTAATTCAGATTTTATCTGTCTGACACCGGGCATTCGTCCACAGGGAGCTGCTGTTGGAGATCAAAAACGCGTGATGACCCCTGCTGATGCCTATCAAATCGGTAGTGACTATATCGTAGTGGGACGTCCCATTACCCAAGCTGAGGATCCTGTTGCAGCTTATCATGCCATCAAGGATGAATGGACACAGGACTGGAATTAAAGAACTAGATTAGAAAAATAAAAGGAGAATACCATGACACTTGCTAAAGATATCGCTAGCCACCTCTTGAAAATTCAAGCCGTTTACCTCAAACCAGAGGAACCTTTCACTTGGGCATCTGGTATCAAGTCACCGATTTACACTGATAATCGTGTGACACTAGCCTATCCAGAAACTCGTACCCTAATTGAAAATGGCTTTGTAGATGCTATCAAAGAAGCCTTTCCTGAGGTAGAAGTGATTGCAGGAACTGCAACAGCAGGGATTCCACACGGAGCTATTATTGCTGATAAGATGAACTTGCCATTTGCCTATATCCGTAGCAAACCAAAAGACCACGGAGCTGGTAATCAAATTGAAGGCCGTGTAGCTCAAGGTCAAAAAATGGTAGTGGTTGAAGACCTTATTTCAACGGGTGGTTCTGTTCTTGAAGCAGTAGCAGCCGCTAAACGAGAAGGAGCTGACGTGCTTGGAGTTGTAGCGATTTTCAGCTACCAATTGCCAAAAGCAGATAAGAACTTCTCAGATGCAGGTGTCAAACTAGTAACGCTTTCTAACTACAGTGAATTGATTCACCTAGCCCAAGAAGAAGGCTATATCACACCAGAAGGCTTAGATCTCCTAAAACGCTTTAAAGAAGACCAAGAGAATTGGCAAAATGCCTAAAACATAGAAAATCAGGTAGTCACTAGGATTACCTGATTTCTTTTTGTGATGTTATTGGATCTTATACTCAATGAAAATCAAATATAATCCAAGGTGAAGCTGATGTGGTTTGAAGAGTATTTTCGAAGAGTATTAGTCGACTTTTCCACCTTCAACAACCAGGTCATCTGCTTTAGCAGCGTCACCGTAGGTTGGGTGAAGTGTTTTTTCATAGGCCTTGTGGAAGAAGTTTTCCTTACCCAATTTTTCAATATCTTTATTGATGAAGTCTAGCAATTCTTGGTTGCCTTTTTGAACTGCTGCCGCAATGGTATCTGGATTACCGAGGGAAGTAATTCCTACTTCAAATCCTTTGTTTTCAAGCGCCCAAGCTAGGACTTCAGTATTGTCAGTTGAAAAGGCATCTCCACGTCCGTCAAGAAGAGCTTGGTAAGAATCACTGTATTGGTCGTATTTTTGGAGTTTGATTTCTGGATGATTCTTTTCAAAATAAGTCTCAGCGGTCGTTCCTTTTGTGACAATCAAGGTTTTACCTTCAAGTTGTTTGACGTCTGTAATGAGACCAGTCTTAGGTGATACGACACCCAGAGAAACTTTCATGTATGGAAGGGCAAAATCAACTTGTTTCTTGCGTTCGTCAGTCACTGTAAAGTTGGCAAGGGTAATATCCACCTTGTTTGAAATCAAGTATTCAGCACGGTTGGCAGCATCGACTGAAACGTATTTAACCTTGACACCAAGGTCCTGAGCCAGTTGGTTCCCAAGCTCAATATCGTAACCTTTGTAGGAACCGTCATTATCAACGTAACCAAATGGTTTCTTGTCTCCAAATACGGCGATTCGTAGCTCACCGCTTTTTTTGATTTCATCGATTGTGCGAGCCTTGGCAGTGGTTTTGCCAGAGGATGAACCAGCGTTTCCACCTGAGCTACAAGCAGTGACAAAGATAAGGGCAAAGGCAAGTGCCAAAACAGTTAAAAGTGGTTTGAATAGTTTCATAAGAATCTCCTTTATAGATATGAGCCAAATTGGCTAAAGTCAAAGACGTTTAAAAATTCCTGGGCTCGTTTGGTTTGCGGATTAGTAAAGAAGGCTTGAGCCGTTCCTTCTTCAGCGATTTTTCCTTGGTCGAGGAAGATAATCCGATCGGCAATAGCTTGAGCAAACTGCATTTCATGAGTTACTAAAATCATGGTACGGCCTTCTTGGGCCAAGTCGTTGATGAGTTCCAGAACCTCACGCACCATTTCTGGATCCAGCGAAGCCGTCACTTCGTCAAAAAGGATGATTTCTGGATGCATGAGGAGGGCACGGACAATTGCAACCCGTTGCTTCTGTCCACCAGATAATTGACGGGCAAAGCTATGTTGTTTATCCAACAATCCGACACGTTCTAGTAGTTTCAAAGCTTCTTCAGTGACTTCCTTCTTGTCGCGTCCCTGAGCCTTGATAGGGCCTAGGATGAGGTTTTGAAGGACATCCAGATGGGGAAAGAGTTCATAGCTTTGAAAGACCATGCCAATCTTTTGGCGAACTAGGTGAAAGTCTTTTTTATTTTCAACGATAGACTGACCATCCAGAAGAATATCTCCACCTTGAATACTTTCTAAACCATTGAGGCAACGAAGGAGGGTACTTTTCCCACAACCAGAGGGTCCTAGAATGACGACAACTTCCCCTTTATTGATTTGTAGGGATAGACCTTGGAGGATGGGATTGTCTCCGAAGGATTTTTTGAGTTCCTTGATTTCTAAGATAGTTTCAGACATTTAGTTCCTCCAATGTTTTTCTAGGTGTGTGGATAGTTTGGAAATAGGGAAGCAAACTGCGAAATACAAGACCAGAATGGTTCCATAAATCCAGAAGGAAGCGGTTGGGATGGTCAGGCGATTGCTATCGATGATTTGTTGTCCAACCTTGGTAACCTCTACAACTCCAATCAATACGACTAAGGAAGTGGTTTTAATCATCCGAGTGACAAGGTTGATGGCTTGTGGCAATAATCTTCTCAAGACTTGTGGGATGATAATGTGGTAGTAAAGTTGAACATTGGTCAAGCCGAGCGCCTGTCCACTTTCAAACTGATGCTTAGGGAGGGAAGTGATAGCTCCACGGACCAAGTCCCCCATCTCAGCTGTTCCCCAGAAGGTAAAAACAATAATAGCTGAAACCTCACCTGAGATATTGATATTAAAGTTTCGAGCCAAGCCGAAATAAATGATGAAAAGTAGTACCAGCTGGGGCATGATACGGATAAATTCTAGATACAATCGTGTTAAAAATCGTACGATTCTAGAATGGGAGGTCATGATGATTCCCATGACTGTTCCGAACATCATGGATAAGAGGACAGACAGGATGGATATTCCAATCGTAACACCCAGTCCCTGTAAGATTCTCAGGAGATTATTTCCCTGAAAGAGTACTTGGATTCCCGAATCCTGCATGGCGGAGCCTCCTTTCTATCCAGCTAAAGACCAGTGAGATGGGTAGCAGCATGATCAGGTAAGCACCTACCAACATAGCTAGCGCAATGTCTGTCTCATAGTAGAGCCCAATCAAGTCCTTGGCGACGTACATGAGGTCGGCCAAAGCCACTGCTGAGAAAACAGAGGTTTCCTTGATGAGGAAAATGACATTGGCACTAAAGGATGGGAGTGCCACCGCTGTTGCTTGCGGAAGAACCACATAGCGAAAGACCTGTAGAGGTGTCAGACCGATAGCTAATCCAATCTCCTGCTGGGTTTGACTGACAGCTTCCAGCCCACTTCGGAAAGATTCTGCCATATAGGAGCCTCCTAAAAAGACAAGTCCCAGTGTGGCACAGACTTCTGAAGATAGGACAATCCCGATTCGGGGAAGACCGAAATAGAGAAAGAAGAGTTGAATCAAAAGGGGCGTATTACGTGACAATTCAATGTAGGCTGTCGCTACTTGCACCAAAACAGGGATGCGGTAATGTCGGATAATACTAACGATTAAACCGAGCAGAAAGGATCCCAAAATTCCCCAAACTGCAATATGCAAGGTCAGAAGAAATGCCTTTTGATATAGTGGTAGATATTGTTCAACAATGGACCAATCCAAAAATAGAACCTCCTATCTAGAAATAATACAGTTATTGTAGCACTTAAAATCTCCTTTGGATAATATGTATTTTTTATTGCCGTTATAAGGATTTTTTATCATAGACAGAATCTTTCTGAAATTTCCAAACAAAATATTTGAAAAGTGTTGAAAAAAGAGTTAAGATATTTTTGTAATACACAAAGAAAACGCTTACTTATTAAGGAGGGCATTTTATGTCATACAAAACAAGCAATGCAGAAGGTCATGTAGATTTCATCAATACCTATGATTTGGAGCCAATGGCGCAACAAGTTATCCCTAAAGCAGCATTTGGCTATATCGCTAGTGGAGCAGAAGATACTTTCACTTTACGTGAGAATATCCGCGCCTTTAACCACAAACTCATCGTTCCGCATACTCTTTGCGATGTAGAAAATCCAAGTACAGAGATTGAATTTACAGGTGAAAAACTATCTTCACCAATCATTATGGCGCCTGTTGCGGCTCATAAATTGGCAAATGAACAGGGTGAAGTGGCGACTGCGCGTGGTGTGCATGAGTTTGGTTCCCTCTATACAACCAGTTCTTACTCTACTGTCGACCTTCCAGAAATTACAGAAGCCCTTCAAGGGACACCTCATTGGTTCCAATTCTACTTTAGTAAAGATGATGGAATCAATCGCCACATCATGGATCGTGTGAAGGCTGAAGGTTATAAAGCGATTGTCTTGACAGCAGATGCGACTGTAGGGGGCAATCGTGAGGTTGACAAGCGTAATGGTTTTGTCTTCCCAGTTGGCATGCCGATTGTTGAAGAATACCTGCCAGAAGGCGCTGGTAAATCAATGGACTTTGTTTACAAATCAGCTAAACAACGCCTATCTCCACGTGATGTAGAATTTATCGCTGAATACTCAGGACTTCCTGTTTATGTTAAGGGACCACAATGCCGTGAGGACGTTGAACGTTCGCTTGCTGCGGGAGCATCTGGTATCTGGGTAACCAACCACGGTGGACGCCAAATCGACGGTGGACCAGCCGCCTTTGATTCACTTCAAGAAGTAGCAGAAGCAGTTGACAAACGCGTACCAATTGTCTTTGACTCAGGTATTCGTCGTGGTCAACACGTCTTTAAAGCCTTGGCTTCAGGGGCAGACTTGGTAGCTATTGGTCGCCCTGTTATCTATGGCTTGGCCCTTGGTGGTAGTGTTGGTGTGCGTCAAGTCTTTGAACACTTGAATGCGGAATTGAAGACAGTCATGCAGTTGTCTGGAACTCAGACTATTGAAGATGTTAAACACTTCAAACTTCGTCACAATCCATACAACCCAACCTTCCCAGTTGACCCTCGTGACTTAAAATTGTATTGATAAAATAGCTTGCCTTCACTAAGTGTGGAGGTTTTTTCTTGTGTTTTAAAAGTTTCAATGAGGGAAAATGTATCAAAAACTATAGAAATATATCTTTCAGTCAAATATCTTGCTAGGGCTTTCATTTTTTGCTATACTGGTGCAGTAATTAAATAATAAAGACATTTGGGGTGCTTTAGGCTGAGATGATACCCATTGAACCTGATACAGTTAAGACTGGCGAAGGGAAATGTGAAACGTTTTTTCGTATGGCGAAATGAACGATCTAATCTTGTAAGTCAACTCTAATTCTTGATTGTAATTGGAGTTTTTTTGTTTATGTAAGCTGGATAGGCTTGTTTATACTCAATGAAAATCAAAGAGCAAACTAGGAAGCTAGTCGCAGGTTGCTCAAAGCACTGCTTTGAGGTTGTAGATAAGACTGACGGAGTCAGCTCAAAAACTGTTTTGAGGTTGTGGATAGAACTGACGAAGTCAGTTACATATATCTACGGCAAGGCGAAGCTGACGTGGTTTGAAGAGATTTTCGAAGAGTATTAGGTAGCTCTCTGCAAATGCCCTCGGTGTTCTTTAAAAGTATCAAGTAGAATTACGATTTTGCTTGGTATCTCTTGGTGTTTTATTAATTACTAAGGAGTAAAGAGAGGAGAAGTAAATATGGAAACACAAGACTATGCATTTGAGCCAGGTTTTACTGTTGGAGAATTATTAAAAAGCAGTCAGAAGGATTGGCAGGCTGCAATCAATCATCGTTTTGTTAAGGAACTTTTTGCAGGGACAATTGAGAATAAGGTCTTAAAAGACTACCTGATTCAAGATTATCACTTCTTTGATGCCTTCTTATCCATGCTGGGTGCCTGTGTAGCCCACGCAGACCAGCTTGAATCTAAACTCCGTTTTGCCAAGCAACTAGGTTTTCTTGAAGCAGATGAAGATGGTTATTTCCAAAAGGCTTTCAAAGAGTTAAACGTATCTGAGAATGACTATCTGGAAGTGACCTTGCACCCTGTAACAAAAGCCTTTCAGGAGCTTATGTATTCTGCTGTGTCTTCATCAGACTATGCTCATCTTTTGGTCATGCTGGTCATTGCAGAAGGTCTCTATTTAGACTGGGGTTCAAAAGATTTGCCTCTACCTGAAGCCTATATTCATTCGGAATGGATCCATCTCCACAGAGGTCCTTTCTTTACAGAGTGGGTTCAATTTTTGGTTGACGAACTCAATCGTGTCGGGAAAGGGCGAGAAGATTTGACAGAACTTCAGCAACGCTGGAATCAAGCAGTTGCTTTAGAATTAGCCTTTTTTGATATTGGCTATGAATTATAAGACAGATGTAATCTTTTTATGTAGCTTAAAAGAATTAAGTGACAAAATATATAAATATATTTTTCAGTCAAATATCTTGCTAGGGCTTTCAATTTCTGTTATACTGGTCCAGTAATTAAATAATAAAGACATTTGGGGTGCTTTAGGCTGAGATGATACCCATTGAACCTGATACAGTTAATACTGGCGAAGGGAAATGTGAAAAGGTTTTTTTCGTATGTCGAAAAGAACTGTCTAATCTTGTAAGCTAAACTCTAATTCTTGATTGTAATTGGAGTTTTTTTGTTTATATAAGCTGGATGAAGGCGATACAAAGCATTTAGGTAGCTCACCTTGAATGCCCCACTTTTCTTTAAAAAAGGAGTTTTTTATGTTGAAAAAATGGCAGTTAAAAGATGTTATCTTACTTGCTTTCTTGTCTATCTTTTTTGGTGGCGTTTTTGTAGGATCTGGCTATCTGTTTGATATCCTCACTCTGATTTTAGCCCCTCTTGGTTTACAGGCCTTTGCCAATGAAATCCTCTTCGGTCTCTGGTGTATGGCTGCGCCCATTGCGGCCATCTTTGTTCCAAGAGTCGGAAGTGCAACGATTGGTGAAGTGCTAGCTGCGCTTGCTGAAGTCCTTTATGGTAGCCAATTCGGTCTAGGTGCCCTTTTGTCTGGCTTGGTTCAAGGTTTAGGGAGTGAACTTGGTTTTATCGTAACCAAGAATCGCTATGAAAGTTGGCTCTCTCTAACTGCCAATAGTATTGGGATTACGCTTGTTAGCTTTGTCTATGAATACATTAAGTTAGGTTACTATGCCTTCTCCCTTCCTTTTGTCCTTTCCTTGCTAGTGGTGCGCTTTATTTCCGTCTTTTTCTTCTGTACCATCTTGGTTCGTGCCATTGTCAAACTTTATCATCAGTTTGCAGCTGGGGGCAAGGCATAGATGGGGCTGGAACTACGAGCGATTCAGTCCCCAATCTTCTCTGAGTCGCTTGATTTTACTTTTCATGCGCAAGCCTTTACCTTGTTAGTTGGGAGTAGTGGGTCTGGAAAATCTAGCCTCTTTCAAATGATTGCCCAAGTCAGTTATCTTCCCTATAGCGGTCAAGTTCTGATAGATGAGAGCGAGGTCAGTCAGCTTTCTATCATCGAACGTGTCCAGACGGTTGGTATTCTCTTTCAAAATCCCAAGTATCAATTTACCATGGAGAACTTGTTTGAGGAGCTGATTTTTACCTTGGAAAATATTGGGCATCCCGTTCAGGAAATTGATTCTAAAATAGCAGAGGTGGTCCAGCAATGTCGCTGCAAGGCAATCTTGCACCGTCCCATCCATCACTTATCAGGAGGGGAAAAGCAAAAGGCTGCTTTGGCTGTTCTCTTTGCTATGAATCCTAGGGTCTATCTCTTGGATGAACCTTTTGCTTCCATTGACCGTAAGAGTAGGATAGAGATCTTGGAGATTTTAAAAGAGTTGGCTTCTAATGGGAAGACAGTTATTTTGTGCGACCATGATTTAACGGACTATGAAGCCTATATCGACCATATGGTGGAGCTAAGAGATGGCCAACTAAGGGAAGTGTTTCAAATCCCTTCCTCTGAGATGACACAGGTTGCTTCAAAGGAGGTTGCTTCTAGCCCAGAACTATTCTATATGGACCGAATCACTTGTGAACTGGATAAGCACCCCCTCTTTTCAATTGCGGATTTTACAGTTTACCAAGGAATTTCCTGTATCTTGGGTGACAATGGTGTCGGGAAATCAACCCTCTTTCGCTCCATTCTTCAATTTCAAAAGTATAAGGGGCGCATTACTTGGAAGGGTTCGGTTCTAAAAAAGAAAAAGAGTTTGTATCGTGACCTGACGGGTGTTGTTCAGGAAGCTGAGAAGCAGTTTATCAGAGCCAGTCTGCGAGAGGAACTTCAATTAGATGGACCTGATTCTGAAAGAAATCAGCGGATTCTTCAAGCTTTACGGTATTTTGATCTGGAGCAGGCGCTTGATAAGAGTCCCTATCAATTAAGTGGTGGTCAGCAAAAGATTCTTCAGCTCTTGACCATCTTGACCAGTAAAGCTTCCGTGATTTTGCTAGATGAACCTTTTGCAGGTTTGGATGATAGAGCTTGCCATTATTTTTGTCAGTGGATTGTGGAGGAGAGAAATCAAGGAAGAAGTTTTTTGATCATTAGCCATCGTTTAGATCCCTTGATATCTGTGGTTGATTATTGGATTGAGATGACTAGTCAGGGTTTCGGTCATGTGAAAGAAGTGACTATCTCCAAACCGCTCACATCTCAGAGTAGCAATACTCAAGGGGAGGTGGGATAGTATGGTCAAAGTAGCAACTCAGACACCGATTATCAGTCTCTTTTTACTGATTTTATCCTTGGAAACATCTTTCATTCCTTCCATTGCTCTGAATCTTTCGGTAGTCGCATTTTGCATTCTCTTTATGCTCTATTACCGGCGATTTAAAGTATTGGCTTGGATGATTCTACTTGCCCTTTTGCCATCTTTGGCCAACTACTGGGCAGTTCAGTTACATGGGGATGCTTCGCAGGCAGTCATGCTCGGAACGAGGGCTTTTGTGACAGTTTGTATCGGCCTTGTCTTTGTTTCCTCTATTTCCCTAAAAGAGCTTCTCTTGTACTTGGATCAAAAGGGGTTATCACGCTCTTGGGCCTATGCCTTGATTGTGGTATTCAATTCCTTTCCCCTTATTCAGCAAGAAATCAAGTCCCTCAAGGAAGCTTGCTTATTACGCGGTCAAGAACTACATTTTTGGTCGCCCTTGATTTACAGTAAGGTTCTGATGACGGTCTTTAGATGGCGCCATCTTTACCTGAGAGCCCTGTCGGCGCATGGATATGACGAACATGCACAGGTGGAGAATCGCTATCGGACTTTTTATATTTCTAAAAAAACAAAATTAATCTACCTGCTTTTCTTTTTATTGCTTCAAATCAGTCTATTTTTATAAAGGAGTTATTATGGAATTTACAGATATTGCGATGGAATTATCCAAGGAAGCTTGGCAGGCCTCTTTTCATCATCCCTTTATTTTACAGTTGCAAGAGGGGAATTTAGAACCTGCCATTTTCCGCTATTACCTGATTCAGGATGCCTACTATCTGAAGGCATTCTCAGAAATCTATCACCTTTTGGCTGATAAGACTTCAAACCAAGAGATGAAAAGACTCTTGAAACAAAATGCTCAGAGTCTAGTGGAGGGTGAATTATTTATCCGCCAACAATTTTTCAAGGAATTGGAAATCAGCAATCAGGAAATGGAGCAACATCCAATCGCTCCAACCTGCTACCATTATATCTCTCATATTTATCGGCAATTTGCAGAGCCGAACTTAGCCATTGCTTTTGCAAGTTTGCTGCCTTGTCCTTGGTTATACCATGATATAGGTAAATCACTTAATCTTAAACCATCACCAAATCCTCTCTACCAACAATGGATTGAAACTTATATTACGGATGAGTTGGAGCAGCAAATCAGAGAGGAAGGAGATCTGGTCAATCAACTCTATCGAGAAAGTGACGAGACAGACAAGAAAAAAATGCTAGATGCCTTCCACATTAGTGTTCATATGGAAGCTAAGTTTTGGGAAATGGCCTACCAACACCAGACATGGAAGAGCGATTTACAGTCTTTAGAAACAGGAGAAGAATAGAAATATGAGAAAGCACCAATTACAAGTTCACAAATTAACCATTTTATCCATGATGATTGCCCTTGATGTAGTCCTTACGCCTATCTTTCGGATTGAGGGAATGGCACCGATGTCCAGTGTTGTCAATATTCTAGCAGGAATCATGATGGGACCTGTTTATGCCTTGGTTATGGCTACAGTGACAGCCTTTATCCGTATGACGACTCAAGGGATTCCACCTTTAGCTCTCACAGGAGCGACTTTTGGAGCCCTTCTAGCAGGTCTCTTTTATAAGTATGGTCGAAAATTTTACTTTTCTGCCTTGGGAGAAATTTTGGGAACAGGTATTATTGGTTCTATTGTTTCCTATCCTGTTATGGTACTCTTTACAGGATCAGCTGCCAAACTGAGCTGGTTTATCTACACACCTCGATTTTTCGGAGCAACCTTAATCGGTACAGCGATTTCCTTTATTGCCTTTCGATTTTTAATCAAGCAGGAATTCTTTAAAAAAGTGCAGGGATATTTCTTTGGTGAAAGGATAGACTGATGCAGGAATTGACAAATCCTTTTCCTCTGGAAACGACTTCCCTCATTCACTGTATTACCAATGAGATTTCTTGTGAGATGCTGGCAAATGGGATTTTGGCTCTGGGATGTAAACCTGTCATGGCAGATGACCCTCGTGAGGTTCTTGATTTTACTAAGCAAAGCCAGGCCCTCTTCATCAATTTGGGGCATTTGTCAGCTGAGAAGGAAAAAGCAATCCGTAGGGTAGCTTCTTATGCAGCTCAAGCTGGTCTCCCAATGGTAGTAGATGCGGTTGGCGTAACAGCTTCATCCATTCGTAAGAGATTAGTTAAAGACCTTTTAGACTATATACCTACGGTCCTTAAAGGAAACATGTCGGAAATTCGAAGTCTTGTTGGCTTAAAACATCACGGCGTTGGGGTTGATGCCAGTGCTAAAGATCAAGAAACTGAGGATTTGCTTCAAGTTTTGAAAGACTGGTGTCAGACCTATCCAGGTATGTCATTCTTAGTCACAGGCCCCAAGGACCTCATCGTTTCGAAGAATCAGGTCGCTGTACTGGGAAATGGCTGTGCAGAATTAGACTGTATAACAGGAACAGGAGACTTAGTTGGAGCCTTGACAGCTGTTTTTCTCAGCCAAGGAAAGACCGCATTTGAAGCTTCTTGCCTAGCAGTTTCTTATCTCAATATCTCTGCTGAGAGAATAGTTGTTCAAGGAATGGGATTGGAAGAATTTCGTTATCAAGTTCTCAATCAACTCTCTCTTCTAAAAAGAGATGAAAACTGGTTAGAAGCCATCAAAGGAGCTGTTTATGAACAGAGAGGCGCTTAGACTGTATCTGGTAACCAATCGCTACCAAGATTCCGTGGAAAGCTTTCTTGAAAAGGTTGAGACGGCTTGCCGTTCAGGGGTTACCATAGTCCAATTACGAGAAAAAAATCTTACAACCAATCAATATTATCAACTGGCAAAAAAAGTCAAGGAAATAACAGATGCCTATCAGGTACCCTTGATAATCGATGATCGTTTGGATGTTTGTCTTGCGGTTGATGCTGCTGGTCTGCATATTGGAGACGATGAATTACCAGTTCCGGTTGCCCGACAAGTCTTGGGCCCTGACAAAATACTTGGTGTCACAGCTAAAACGGTAAAAAGAGCCCTTGAGGCAGAAGAAGGAGGGGCGAATTACTTGGGGACAGGAGCCATTTTCCCAACAACCACCAAGGAAAATGCGCCTATCACCCTGATTTCAACCTTGAAAACAATTTGCCAAAGGGTCGCCATTCCAGTAGTTGCTATCGGCGGCTTGACATCAGAGAATATTGACCAACTTATCGGCACGGGTATAGCTGGTGTAGCTGTCGTACGTGATTTGATGCAGGCAGAAGATATAGAGGCAAAAACGCAAGCCTTTTTGACAAAGTTGGATGACATTATTTTCTAATTAATACTCAATGAAAATCAAAGAGCAAACTAGGAAGCTAGCTGCAGGTTGCTCAAAGAACAGCTTTGAGGTTGTAGATAAAGCTGACGTCGTTTGAAGAGATTTTCGAAGAGTATAAAAACTCTCTAATTCCCTTAAAGTGGGAACTAGAGAGTTTTTTTAATCTTTAAAGCTTGTATGGTTTACTGGGCCAGAACCATGACCGAGTTGAGGAGCATCTTGGATAGCTTTCGTGATAAAGGCCTTGGCTTTATCGACTGCTTGATAGAGGGTTTTCCCCTTGGCTAGTTCAGCGGTAATCACTGCAGCAAAGGTACATCCAGTACCATGGGTGTGACAGGTTTGAATTCTTGGGCTTTCCCAGACAAATTGGTCATCCTTGGTAAAGAGGAAGTCTTTGGCACCGCCTTCGAGATGGCCACCTTTGATGACCACAGACTGAGGACCAAATTCTTTTAAAATCAGGCGACCAGCACGCTCCATGTCTTCAGGATCATGGATTGAAAAACCAACAATTTCTTCTGCCTCAGGAAGATTGGGTGTGATGATGGTTGCAAGTGGAAGCAGGTTTGTTTTTAGGTAGCTTCTGGCACTGGTATCAATCAGGGTGTCTCCACTAGTAGCGACCATAACAGGATCAAGGACGTAGGGACAATCCAGCTTTTTAAGATAGGGCTGGATGATTTCCATAATTTCAGTAGTTGCCAACATGCCAGTTTTTACAGCCTGAGGCTTGATATCCGAAAAGACACTCTCCAATTGTGCTTTCAACATTTGAGGAGAAACGTGTTCGATTAGCTGAACACCTCTGGTATTTTGAGCGACAAGGCTTGTCACAACGGCCATCCCATAGACATCTCTAGCTTGGAACGACTTTAAGTCAGCCATAATGCCAGCACCACCACTAGGGTCAGTCCCTGCAATGGTCAAAGCAACGGGTAAATAAGTCATCTAAAACCTCCCAACCAACTGAAGTTTGTATTCTTAAGAACAAGCTAGTCTGTTTTAGAAAGGCAATAGAAGACTGCTAGTCCCCATTATCATTTCCACTTCCATCAGCTAGCATTACCTAGATTGAGTCAAAGGGTCTAACAGTTGTTAATCTCAGCTTTACGCACCCCTAGTGGTTGTTTTCTTTTTTCTTTAGTATAGCATATTTTTATGGTTTATATAGTAAGATTTGACTGGAAATCCTTTATCATAGGGTTAAAATTATATTTTTCAAAGAAAAGATTAACTTAATAATTGACAAATGTAGATTTTGAGAGTATACTGATAATTGTAATTGACAAATGTAGATTTAGGAGGTGTGATTATGCAGATTTCAGATGCAGAATGGCAGGTCATGAAGATTATTTGGATGCAAGGAGAGCAGACCAGTACGGATTTGATTAGGGTTCTGGCGGAGCGGTTCGACTGGTCCAAGTCAACCATTCAAACTCTTTTGGCTCGTTTGGTTGAGAAAGAGTGTCTGACAAGGAAAAAAGAAGGCAAGTTCTTTGTCTATTCAGCCCTTTTAACTTTGGACCAAAGTCGGGATTTACTTGTCCAAGATATCAAGGACAAGGTTTGTTCCCGTAGGATTAAGAATTTGTTGGCTGATTTGATTACTGAATGTGATTTTACTCAGGCTGACTTGGAAGACTTGGAAGCTGTGATTTCTGAGAAGAAATCAAACGCTGTGAGAGAAGTAAGATGTAATTGTATGTAAAGGAGACGTCATGTTAAATAGTATTGTAACCATTATTTGTATTGCCCTTATCGCGTTTATCTTGTTTTGGTTTTTCAAAAAGCCTGAAAAGTCTGGACAAAAGGCCCAGCAAAAAAAGGGCTACCAAGAGATTCGAGTGGAGGTCATGGGGGGATATACGCCTGAGTTGATTATCCTCAAGAAATCAGTGCCAGCCCGTATTGTCTTTGACCGTAAGGACCCTTCACCCTGTCTGGATCAAATTGTTTTTCCAGATTTTGGTGTACATGCGGACCTGCCTATGGGGGAAGAGTATATAGTGGAAATCACGCCTGAGCAGGCTGGAGAGTATGGTTTCTCTTGTGGTATGAACATGATGCACGGCAAGATGATTGTAGAATAGGAGAATGATATGACTGAAATTGTAAAAGCAAGTCTTGAAAATGGTGTTCAAAAAATCCGTATCACGGCAGACAAAGGCTACCATCCAGCTCACATTCAACTTAAAAAAGGAGTTCCTGCTGAGATTACCTTTCATCGAGCAACTCCTTCAAACTGTTACAAGGAAATTCTGTTTGAAGAAGAAGGCATCTTGGAACCAATCGGCGTAGATGAGGAGAAAGTCATTCGTTTTACACCTCAAGAATTAGGTCAACATGAATTTTCTTGTGGTATGAAGATGCAAAAGGGAAGTTATACAGTTGTTGAGAAGACTCGAAAATCTCTATCACTTTTACAGCGTTTTTGGATTACTAGTATCTTTACTGTGCCTCTTGTGATCCTCATGATTGGGATGTCGACAGGAGGAATTAGTCACCAAGTCATGCGTTGGGGCACCTTTTTAGCCACAACACCGATTATGCTAGTAGCAGGTGGTCCTTATATCCAAAGTGCTTGGGCTAGTTTTAAAAAGCACAATGCCAACATGGATACCTTGGTTGCTCTGGGAACCCTAGTGGCCTATTTCTATAGCTTAGTTGCCCTCTTCGCTGGCCTCCCCGTTTACTTTGAAAGTGCTGCATTTATCTTCTTCTTCGTTCTTATGGGAGCCGTTTTTGAGGAGAAAATGCGGAAAAATACTTCCCAAGCTGTGGAGAAATTACTTGACTTACAGGCTAAAACTGCAGAAGTCTTGCGTGAGGATAACTATGTTCAAGTCCCTTTGGAGCAAGTCAAGGTAGGTGACCTGATTCGGGTGCGACCTGGTGAGAAGATTGCTGTTGATGGTGTCGTAGTAGAAGGTATCTCTAGTATTGATGAGTCTATGGTGACAGGTGAAAGTCTGCCTGTGGACAAGACAGTTGGAGATACCGTCATTGGTTCAACCATCAATAATAGTGGAACACTTGTTTTTAGAGCAGAAAAAGTTGGTTCAGAGACTGTTTTGGCTCAGATTGTGGATTTTGTGAAGAAAGCTCAGACAAGTCGTGCGCCGATTCAGGACTTGACAGATAAGATTTCAGGGATTTTTGTCCCAGCGGTTGTTATTTTGGGAATCGTGACCTTTTGGGTTTGGTTTGTCTTGCTCAGGGATAGTGTGGTCGTGCTTGGAGCTAGCTTTGTCTCTTCTCTTCTCTATGGGGTGGCTGTTTTGATTATCGCCTGTCCTTGTGCATTGGGACTTGCAACACCAACAGCCCTTATGGTGGGGACAGGACGCAGTGCCAAGATGGGAGTTCTCCTCAAAAATGGAACGGTTCTACAGGAAATCCAGAAAGTCCAAACTCTTGTCTTTGATAAAACAGGGACTTTGACGGAAGGAAAACCTGTGGTAACAGATATCATCGGCGACGAAGTAGAAGTGCTTGGATTGGCAGCTTCCTTGGAAGAAGCTTCTCAACACCCACTGGCTGAAGCCGTTGTGAAACGAGCGAGTGAAGCTGGACTTGAGCTTCAAACTGTTGAAAATTTCCAAGCCTTGCACGGAAAAGGTGTCTCAGGGCAAATCAATGGAAAACAAGTTCTGCTTGGAAATGCTAAAATGCTGGATGGCATGAACATTTCTAGCATTTATCAAGAAAAACTAGAACAACTGGAAAAAGAAGCTAAGACAGTTGTTTTCTTGGCTGTGGACAATGAAATCAAAGGCT
The DNA here is from genome assembly GCA_032481955.1 of Streptococcus mitis. Taxonomy (GTDB): domain Bacteria; phylum Bacillota; class Bacilli; order Lactobacillales; family Streptococcaceae; genus Streptococcus; species Streptococcus mitis_DQ. The sequence goes on from JAWERV010000001.1 coordinate 75,627, forward strand.
TGCTTGCTTTACAAGACATTCCTAAGGAAAATGCTAAGCTTGCCATCAGTCAGTTGAAAAAACGAGGTCTTAAAACAGTCATGCTGACAGGAGACAATGCAGGTGTGGCGCGTGCCATTGCCGATCAGATCGGAATCGAAGAGGTCATTGCAGGTGTTTTGCCAGAAGAAAAAGCTCATGAAATACATAGGCTACAAGTGGCTGGAAAAGTAGCCTTTGTTGGTGATGGTATCAATGATGCTCCTGCCCTCAGTGTAGCAGATGTGGGGATTGCTATGGGAGCTGGAACAGATATTGCCATCGAGTCAGCAGATTTGGTGTTGACAACTAATAACCTCCTAGGAGTGGTTCGTGCTTTTGACATGAGTAAGAAAACCTTTAATCGAATTCTGCTCAATCTTTTCTGGGCCTTTATCTACAATGTCGCCGGAATTCCGATTGCAGCAGGAGTCTTTTCAGGTGTTGGACTGGCCCTCAATCCAGAACTGGCAGGTCTAGCTATGGCCTTTAGTTCTGTATCTGTTCTGACTAGTTCACTCTTACTAAACTTTAGTAAAATAGACTAAAAGCGGGCTTGCTCGCTTTTTATTATAAAACAGAAATTAAAAAACGTTTTCAAACTGTACTGTAATAGAGAATAAAAACTTCTGAGCAGATTCTTAGTAAACTAAAAATAAATGTGATAAATTAGTAGTGTAAAAATTTACTGAAACGTTTTCAAAAATTATATGAAACCTTTTTTAGTAGATTTAAAAATATTTGAAGGAGAGTTATCATTATGACTCAAGGGAAAATTACTGCATCTGCAGCAATGCTTAATGTATTGAAAACATGGGGCGTAGATACAATCTACGGTATCCCATCAGGAACACTCAGCTCATTGATGGACGCTTTGGCTGAAGACAAAGATATCCGCTTCTTGCAAGTTCGCCACGAAGAAACAGGTGCTCTTGCAGCGGTTATGCAAGCTAAATTCGGCGGCTCAATCGGGGTTGCAGTTGGTTCAGGTGGTCCAGGTGCGACTCACTTGATTAACGGTGTTTACGATGCAGCTATGGATAACACTCCATTCCTAGCGATCCTTGGATCTCGTCCAGTTAACGAATTGAACATGGATGCTTTCCAAGAATTGAACCAAAACCCAATGTACAACGGTATCGCTGTTTACAACAAACGTGTAGCTTACGCTGAGCAATTGCCAAAAGTAATCGACGAAGCTTGCCGTGCTGCAGTTTCTAAAAAAGGTCCAGCTGTTGTTGAAATCCCAGTAAACTTCGGTTTCCAAGAAATCGACGAAAACTCATACTACGGTTCAGGTTCATACGAGCGTTCATTCATCGCTCCTGCTTTGAACGAAGTTGAAATCAACAAAGCTGTTGAAATCTTGAACAATGCTGAACGTCCAGTTATTTACGCTGGTTACGGTGGTGTGAAAGCTGGTGAAGTGATTACTGAATTGTCACGTAAAATCAAAGCACCAATCATCACAACTGGTAAAAACTTTGAAGCTTTCGAATGGAACTATGAAGGTTTGACAGGTTCTGCTTACCGTGTTGGTTGGAAACCAGCCAACGAAGTGGTCTTTGAAGCAGACACAGTTCTTTTCCTTGGTTCAAACTTCCCATTTGCTGAAGTTTACGAAGCATTCAAGAATACTGAAAAATTCATCCAAGTGGATATCGACCCTTACAAACTTGGTAAACGTCATGCCCTTGACGCTTCAATCCTTGGCGACGCAGGTCAAGCAGCTAAAGCTATCCTTGACAAAGTGAACCCAATTGAATCTACTCCATGGTGGCGTGCAAACGTTAAGAACAACCAAAACTGGCGTGATTACATGAACAAACTCGAAGGTAAAACTGAGGGTGAATTGCAATTGTACCAAGTTTACAATGCAATCAACAAACATGCTGATCAAGACGCTATCTACTCAATCGACGTAGGTGACACTACTCAAACATCTACTCGTCACCTTCACA
>JAWERV010000002.1:0-72354 GCA_032481955.1 Streptococcus mitis
ATAGCAAATTAATCGTAGTAACAGCATACATACTCGCTCCTATAAATACTACTAAGCCAATGCTCACTACTACAATGATTACAGAAATTACTACTTTTAATGCTTTCATCTTTAATTAAACCTGTCCTGATACATTTTATTAAACAACCACTGAAGGTTGATCCGAGGTTTGGGCTGAGCATCAATAACTGGAGCAAACACCTCTCTAATCTCCTGTTTTATTTCATCCTCATGAATTTCTCTTTTTGGCTGTTCTCCTGTGAAGTCACTTACATGGTGAAATCTGAAGGTACTATCAAAACCTATAGAGAGATGATATTTATGATATGAAAAATTTCCCATGGTTTCTGATAAAACAAAATTGTTTTTAGTGTCAATAATAGCATTTTCTCCATCATCATCATAGCGGATTCCTTCTATTTCTGGTGTATAAACCCACCACATATTTTCAATCAGCATAACTAAGTCGGGCTCTGTCCCCTCCTTATGAGGCATCTGTTGCGCATAGTAGACCGAATAATATTTCAAGTTGCTATAAGCGTATAAACTCAACCCTAAAAATACAACCACCCCTATACTAAATACTAGGATAGCTCCTATAATGATTCTTTTTAATGCTTTCATCTTCTTTTTCCTTTCCTATTCCCAAACCAATTCTTAATGGGATTAACGATCCATTTGTTTACAGTGTTTACCACTGGTTTTATAACATAGCGATTTGTTGCCCGAGCGATTGGCTTTACCACCTTCTGATAAATCGGTTTGACGATTGGTTTCACAATATGATTGTAGACTGGTTTGACAACTGGTTTAACAACATAGTTATAAACTGGTTTGACGACTGTCCGATTCACAAAAGTTGCCGCAGGCTTGAGTACATGATTGTAGACGGGCTTAAGCACATTGTTGTGGATAGCCTTCGCAATAGGCTTCACTACGTGATTATAGGCAGGTTTGACAACTCCATGGTAGAAGGGTTTCACTACTGTATTATAAGCAAAGTTTACAATCGGTTTTACTACTGGTTTTATAACCTTTTGATAGAGCGGTTTAGCCACTTTATTCACAGCAACATCAACCGCTGGCTTGACAACACCATTGTAAAGTGGTTTCACCACATTCGTTGACAAGAAAGTTACAACCGGTTTAACGAGCTTGTCATTGACAGTTTTTACTATTTTAGCCCCAACATATAAACCAGCACTCCCTAAAGTAGCCAAAGTATTGCCAATTGGTGCCGTAATATGCTCCTCAATAAATTTTAATGGATGTTTATTAAAGGAAGCAACTCCAGATTTCAATGGGTTCCAGATATATTCCCGAAGAGCAGCAGAAGGATCTTCCTTTAATCGTTTTTTAAAAGCTTTGCCTTCATTGAACTTTTTCATTCCAATCAAGGCAAGCCCTGATAAACTCACAATGCTACCAAGTAACAAGAAATCTTTATAGCCCTCGGCAGTGGTATCTCCCGACTGCTCTTTGAGCACTTGATAATAATACTCTTGGCGTTTCTGCTCCAAACCATCTGTGCTATAATATTTTTCAATTGCTAGATCCAGATCCAAGTCTTTAAAGTCCCTATGATACTTCAGGATAAAGGCATCTATATCTGTGAGCGTGTCCTTTTCATCGATGGTTGTTAATAAGTCTCCTGTTAGAGAATTATTTTGAAAAAGAATCGCTTTTGGGGATAAGCCAAAAAGGTTAAATGGAGAGAGACCCGCAAAGAACTTCAATTTTTCTTTTAGAGAGCTACTTTTATAAGAGGTAGCAATCGGTGCAGCCAGATGAGGAAAATCTATTGCATATTCTGGTGCTTCATGAATCTTCTTTAAAAATTTTTCAATTTCGTCACTATAAGCGTAAGGAGCTTCTCCAAAATCATTGGTCATGGATTGCAGTTTATCTTTTGAATAGGAAGCACGCGCGATGGCGTTAGCGATGGTATGGTTTATTTTATCTCGATCATTGCCATATTTTTCCGTGCTTCATCTCCAACGGCCCTGATATAATCAAGAAACAATTTCTTCTCATCTTGATTCATCTTGGTATTGGTTAAAAAGGGATCTTTTTTAGTTGGTATCTCTTGCTTTTTAGGTTCGGTATGACTATCCTCTACTCTTTGACCTTGGTCAGTTAGCACTTGGTTTGACCCCTGAGAAAAGGGTGCTAATGAGCCCCCTGCCAAAGAGGTCTCTACAGGGTAATTAGAGTTTGCTGAGGAAAAGGATGATGGCAGCTGTGGCCTGATAGTCTTCTCCACGTTAGGATTCGTCATTTTACTAGAAGGTTGAAGATTTTCCTTAGCTTGTGGAATCTTCTGATAAACAAAAACCTTTTCTACAGCATGTTCGACCAAGGTCTCAAATACTGTTGGCGTCACATAACCATCTACTTTCCTAGGTGTATGCTTTAGTCTTTGCCCCTCAAGAACTTTATAAGTTAGAGTACCGTACAACTCCTTCCCTTTTTCATCTTGAAACTTTAACGTTACGGGTAGTTCTTTCTGATAGATGAACTGAATCCTTGTTCTTGCCTTATTTTCTGTTAATCTCTTAACATCTACTAATCGATAATTTGGAATATTAAGGGATTCCACTTTATAGGATTCATCATCGAAACCTTTATAGAATTCTGCTTTCCTTAATTCTTTCCCTTGTTTATCAACATACTGGACAATAATCGGTTTAGAAACTCGCGTATTGATATTTGCTTGCAAGCTGCTTCCAAAAATATCGTACCTTACAGCTATTGGGTAGTAATAAGAATCATTCACTCTTTTTGGGGCAGGCGAGTAGAAGATATAATCAAAATTTGAAATAAAGCCAGCTCCAAGATAGCCACCTTTCGGAAGATCTTTAGAGCCATTTAGACCGACTACGCCTGAAGTAGCATCATAGATAATCCCATCTTCCTTGACGAGATTAGATTCTGTCGGAATGATTTCAACTAAATTTGCAAGGTTCGTTTGAACTCCCTGAGCGGCATCAATATCGGTAGAAATGAAACTAACAAGTATGGGTTGCTCAATCTTAGTTCCATGTTTTACAATTTGATAATGTAGAGCGAGATTACTTGCATTGTTGTACAATACAACGATAGAATTCCCTGTTGCGCCTGGAATAAATTGCTCACCTGAGAAACCGAGTCCTTTTGGACGACTATCCTGAAATCCAGAATTTGAAGCCCACTCATCTTTATCACTTTCAATGACCGTCCATAGTAAATCTAAATCTATACCGGATAAGGTTTTGCCGACAAAATTGATTCGTCCACTATCACCTACATTGTTACTATATGCTACAACAGGGGTTGAGGGAGTATTGGCCTCACCAAATCGTTCACTGTCATTTAAAAGGCCATTTTCAGTTCCTTTATCAATTTCGACATATGTTTTATCAGACCAATGAAGTCCTTCTTTGCTGAGAAAGTTATCATCAGTTAGGTTATTTCCCTCAAGATTAATTTCAACATCTTTGAAAAAATCGACACCGGTCGCAGATGGATTTACCCCACCAGAGACTTCAATTTTAGTAATGCTAGGTTCAGAAGATCCACTATTTTTGTCTTCTTTTAGATTGGAAATTGCATTGTTCGGATTGCCGACAACGACATCATTTGGCGTAGATTTTGCCATATTTTCAACACTAGATTTTGTACTAGATTGTACAGCTTCATCAGCCATGACACTATAGGTACTGAGGGATAGAACCGTTGCAAAAAGAAATATCCCATGTTTTACAAATAATTTCACAACATCTCCTTAAAATTTCACTGAAATTTCATGGTATCAAATAAACTGATTAAAGTCCAGAAATATGACCGGACTGAATTTGAAGGTTATGTTTCTGAAAAACACTTTATGATGGCTTACAAGCTATTCAATCTCAATTCAGAAAACATTGGGATGAAAGGGTGCAAAAAGCAACAACTATTTTTTAGCTGTTGCTTCTTGAAACGATTTCTTTCTAATCTCAACTTAAGAAATACTATCTATTCTTAATCTTCTCTCTTTTTCAAAGCTACAAGTCCATAGACGCTCATCACTCCGAGAAGTCCCAGTGCTACTAGACCAGCATCTGTTTCTACTCCTGTATTTGGCAGTTGTTTGCTTGCTGCTTCACCTTTTACTGACATTGCTAAAGGCGATTGGTCTGTTGTTGGTGAGACTTGCTCTTCTTTTGTTCCAACTTCTGTGATTTCTGGGATAGCCTCCTTAAGAACCTCAGTTGAACGAAGGGTGCGTTTGCCTTGGGCATCTACTTCTACTAGACGACGAATTTGTCCTTCCTCTCCTTTTTGGACAAGTTGACGTTGACCTTTTAGAAGACTTGCATTTGGTCGCTCTTGACGATTAAAGACAACTGTATCCTCTTCAATTTCTAGTTTCGGAACTCCTAAAACTAGGTCTTTTACTCCCTCAGCTGGTTGGTTGCTTGACAGAACTTTTGTACCAATTTCAACAATTTCTGAAAGAGTTTCTTTCAGGACTTCTGTTGAGCGAAGGGTATGTTTGCCTTGGGCATCTACTTCTATTAGGTGACGGATTTGACCCTCGACTCCAGCTTGAACAAGACGACGTTGACCTTTAAGAAGGTCTGGAGTCTCACGTTCTTGGCGTTTAAAGGATTTTGTTTCTGTTTCAACAACCAGTTCAGGCAAAGCCTCTACTGTAGGAGCTCCTTCGTTAGGATCCATGCTGCCAACGTGGTGACTTTCTTCTGCAGGAGCTAGTTTCTTATTCAACTTTTCTTTCATCTCCGCAAAAGCTTGAGGAGTCGGCGTTTGTGAAGATAATAAAGCTTCTGCTTGGGCAACCAACTCAGCTTTAGGATCTTTTTCACGGACGGATTCGAGCAAGCCTTCTAATTCTTCTCTAGCAGTTTGGTAACGTTGATTTCCATCTAAGTCTGTCCCTGCTTGTTTCAACTCATTCAAAGCCTGGTTGACTTCTTCTTGACTAGCATCATGGTTTCCAGCAACAACTTTCGCTGCAGTGAGCTTCTCTACTAGCGCTGCTTGTTTATCCTCACTTGAGAAGGAATAGGCAAGGGTTGACTGACGACCTTGGGCAGCAGTGATTTCTTGTTTGAGATACTCATCGTTGACAGCTGCTTTTGGAGAAACCAAGACATCAAACTCAGCTGTATGCCCCTTGTAATGCAGGGTCAAGATCTGACGACCAGTCTTTTGAACATCATAGCCCGTGATTTCAACACCTTTATCAGTAAAACTGTGAGTCTCTTCTGTCTCATCATCATAGAGAACGCCAAAGCGACCTTCAGAGAGATCCAGTTTTTCTCCTACTAGATAATCCGTTTTCGGTTTCTGAGTAATGTACAAACCTGCTACTTCTTTTGCTTTTCCTTCATCCTGTCCTGTCACTTGGACTTTCAGATCACCTGACACTGGTAAACCAAGGTATTGAAGTGTTAGGTTTTGTTCCCCTTTTTGATGAGCGTCGTAGCCAGACACCGTCACACCTGAGTGAGTAAGGTTAATCAGCTCGTCAGCTTGTCCCCCTTCGTATTGAATACGGAGTGTTCCGCCTCTAAGGTCAAGTTTTTCTCCTTCTTTATAAACCGTCTTCTTAGGTCCTTTTTCAAGGCTGACAGATTTAATTTTTCTTTCATCCTGTGGAATCGCTACAGCCAAGGTGTTACTGATTTCTTTGTCAGGTAGTTGGGTACGATAATAGAGGAGAGTTGGTTGTTTGTCAAAGGCTAATGGTGCTGTTGCCATATCACCACCAGTTTCAGTCTTCAAGGTTGCAATTGGTGTTTGTGAAGCTGCCTTGTCGTAAACGGTGATGGTCGCGCCTGCTGGAACATCAGAGAAACCTAGTTGAACTTGATGGTTTCCAAGTGAACGGGCAGCTACCTTAGCCATTGGAATATTTTGACTTTCTGTGTCCAAGCTTTCGTACATCTTCCAGTTGTAGATACGAATGGCCTTCCAAGGTGTTCCGTTATCAGATGTAATGACATGCAAACGCCAGTCTTGGGCAGTGATTGGTTTGTCAAGAGTGATATCTGTAACGTGCGCTTTATTGCCACGGACTTCCTTGGCTAGTTTCCACTCGCCATCTGTATCCTTGTAGTAAAGATCAAAGTCCTTGGTGTTCATCAGACCATCGTTAACAGACTCACCACCAGCTCCCGCATGATCCATTACCCATCTGACAACACGACGTGGTTGGGTCAAACGAATATCAACACTACCGCTCAATTGCCCTGAAGACCACTTGTCTGAAAGACTGGTAATTGTACCGTTCAACATACCTTCAATACCTTCTCCACCTTCGGTATTCGGGAAAGTGCTATCGATAACCTTTGCCCCTGGAACAATATTTTCAGCCAAAGGTCTTGGGAGAGTTGTATCCTGAACAGTCATACCCCAGTTAAAGGATGTCGTCGCAGCTTCTGAACGAAGGCCATTTTTACCAACTGCAACGACTTTCAATCCTTGCGTCGTACCAGTCGCATTAGCAGAGCGGCTAACTTTTGGCAAGTAGATGGTTGAAGCAGATGAACCTGTCAACAAACGCCAGTTATTCCCATCTTTTTCGTAGACTTCATAGAAATCGGCATCTTGATTACCAGCAAATTGAACAACCGCTTCCGCTTCTTGGGCATTTTTAAGAGATTGTTTCACCACAGAGAGACCTGTAGGTGCTTGTGGCGCTTGGTGATTGTCCGTGATAGTTAATTGTCCTAGGTTGAACTGATAATCTTTTACAGCACCTTCATGCTCGAAGAAGAGTTTGACTGCATAGATGGTTTTACCTGCTAGTGAGCTGAGATCAAATTCTTCATTTGTCCAGTTGTCAGAAAGGGTTAGTTCTTTCCATGCGGCTACATCCTCAAATTTGTAGTCTGGAGTCGTAGAGAAGGCCATATAAACTTTAGAGCCTTTTCCTCCCTTGTGGGCAACACGAAGTTTGGTTTTCTCAGTCACTTCTAGTTTGGTAGAATACAAATTCACATCTTGGTCCGTCTTACCAGCTACATCACCTGAAAATTTAAGGGAATTTCCGCCATTGTAGGCATCTGTAAAATCATATTCTGCACGAAGTTTTTCCCCTGTTGAAGTCTGCCACCAGCGCCATGTTGGCAAGATACCTGAAACCGAACGGTAGTTCCACTCAGAATCCTTAGAAACTTTTCCGTCTACAAACCACTTTCTACCATGGCCTGTATTAAAGGAGGTAGTGAAGGTTCGGCCTACTGCTGGTGTGCGGTCTGCAACTAAATTAGCAATCCCATACCACTCTTTGTCCGCTGGTTTTTGAACTGTCGGATCTCCTTGGTAACCTGTAAAGAAGATAGCTTCGTTTTTATGGTAATCTTCACCTGTTTTTCCTAGACTGGTAATTGTATCTGGTGCAAAAAGTCCAAGTGACAAACGCAACTTGCCTTTTTCATCTAAGAGGGCATCCCATTTAACTTTTGTCTTATAAGAACCACCTTGTTGCAATTCCAATCCTGCAAAGACATCATATTGGCTACGTTCCAGCCATTTTGCCATCTCTACGGAGTGGTCATTCTTTTCCTTATTCCAGTTGAAATTGGCAAAGAATTGATCCGCAGGGACCTTGTCACCTTCCTTTTGCATGAACTGGTAGTTGTAATCACCTAGACCATCTTCGTGGTAACGACCATATTTATAAGTCATGGCATCGTACCAAGCATACTTGATTGGATGGTTAACTTTTGCCGCGTATTCTTTTGTATAGAGCATGAATTGACGCATTTTTTCACCAAGAGGCGTCACTAAGTCACCCGTTGTTTCTTGGTTGATAAAATACCCATCAAAGCCATAGTACTTAGCAAGATCAACAAGTTTTCGGGCAATAGGGAATGTGCCATCCTCATCTTGTTTCAAGGCAGCAGCAAATTTCTCTTGGTCAGCAATACTGTTGGACCAGTTGAAAAAAAGTGTTCCATAAACGGGAACTCCGTTACGATGTCCTGCATCAATGACATCTGGAGTTGGAACTAGACCTTCCCAGAAGACCATTGAATCCAAGTATTGCCAGTAGTCAAAGGCGTAGGCCTTGAATTCTTCTCCACCAACAGAAGCGTGGTCTTTGGCTTTAGAATTGGTATTTGCTAGCGCCTGAACCTTGGCTCTTCTACTTGCTTTTTCATTCACCAACTGGCCTCTATGGCGCTTGGCTAGTTCAACTGAGGAACGATTGATGGGATCATCTTCACGCGCACCCGGTTCCCATTTCAATAAATCCTCCCAAGAATTAAATTTGATTTCCTTTGGTTTTAATGTTTTTTCTGTATTTTTAGGGACATCTGGCTGGACTTCTTTTTCATTCTTATTAGCTTCTGCTGCTGGCTTAGACTCGTCCCCCTGGCTAGTTCCTTCAGGCTTTGCTTCTGTTTCCTTTTCAGACTTAGGTTTTGCTTCTGCAAATGGTGTTTCTGCAGTCACCTCGCTTGGTTTTTCCTCTGATTTAGCTACGCTTACTGCGTCTGCTTTTTCAGTAGTTGCAGCTTCATTGCTTGCTGGCGAAGTAGTTTCAGATGCTGTCTCTACTCCTTCTGCCTTTTCTGGCTTGTTTTCTCTCGCTTGTTCTCCTTCATTCTGCTTATCAACTTCATTGGTCGAATGCTCACTCTCTCCTGAAACAAGCTCTGTATTGGCTCCCTTATTTTCAGGAACTGCAGTTTCTTCTGCCAAGGCTGGACCAGCAAATAAAACAGCCCCAATCATCAGTGAGCAGGCACCTACTGACAACTTACGAATGCTGTAACGGCAACGTCTTTCGAAAAATGGATTCTTCATTTTCTCCCCCTAAAAGATTGATCTTATTGCGCAAAAGAAAGCGCTTAACTTTCTTAGTAAAATTTTTTATCCCAATCACAGGGACCAAGATAATTCCTCCCTCATTTTAAAATATTTCTTTTAAATGTCAATATATAAAAGGAAATACCTATATCTAGGTTAGAAATTGGTAAAATTAATATAATTAAGGTCCATTCTCACGAATTTTCTTTCTAAAATTTCATCTAAACACTTGTTAGATTTACTTTTATCCTTTAAAATAGAATAGGAGAAATTCCGTTATTATTTTTCGGAGGAAAAAGAAATGTCCATTAATTGGCAGGAAATTTTATTTCACTTTTTAGGTGGTCTAGGACTATTCTTATATAGTATTAAGACCATGGGAGACGGTTTGCAACAAGCTGCTGGAGATCGCCTTCGTTTTTACATTGACAAGTACACTAGCAATCCCTTTTTAGGTGTTCTAGTCGGGATTGTCGTGACTGCCCTGATTCAGTCAAGTACAGGAGTTACAGTTATCACGGTTGGACTGGTCAGCGCTAGCCTTCTCACTCTTAGACAGGCTATCGGAATTATCATGGGAGCCAACATCGGAACCACAGTTACTTCCTTTATCATCGGTTTCAAGCTTGGTGAGTACGCTTTACCCTTGATTTTCCTTGGAACCATGTTCCTCTTCTTTACAAAAAATAGAACAGCAAACAATATCGGACGCATCCTGTTTGGTGTAGGGGGAATCTTCTATGCTCTCAACCTCATCAGTGCCGGTATGAGTCCTCTGAAAGATTTACCACAATTCAAGGAATACATGGTAACCTTGGGACAAAATCCTGTGTTGGGAGTTTTTGCCGGTGCAGTGATTACCGTTCTCATCCAAGCTTCTTCTGCGACAATCGGGATTTTACAAGGTCTCTATGCAGGTGGATTCCTTGACCTTAAAGGTTCGCTACCAGTTCTCTTCGGGGATAATATTGGGACAACCCTAACAGTTATCATCGCGGCAGCTGGAGCCAATGTCTCTGCGAAACGCGTTGCTGCAACCCACGTTACCTTTAACGTTTTAGGAACTATCCTTTGCTTAATCTTATTAGGTCCATTTACGTCTATGATTGAGTACTTCCAAGCACTCCTTCACCTCTCACCTGAAATGACCATCGCCTTCTCGCACGGTGCCTTTAACGTAAGTAACACCATTGTACAATTTCCCTTCATCGGAGCCTTGGCTTACTTTGTAACCAAGCTCATCCCTGGTGAAGACGAAGTTGTGAAGTACGAGCCGCTTTACCTTGATGAACATTTGATTAAACAAGCTCCATCAATCGCTCTCGGAAATGCAAAGAAAGAACTCCTTCACTTAGGAAATTATGCTTCTAAAGCATTTGATCTTTCATACAACTACATCATTGACCTTAATGAAAAGGTTGCTGAAAAAGGACACAAGACAGAAGAAGCCATCAATACCATTGATGAAAAATTGACTCGTTACCTGATTACTCTTTCAAGCGAGGCCCTTAGTCAGAAAGAAAGTGAAGTGCTGACCAACATCCTGGATTCATCCCGCGATTTGGAACGGATTGGGGACCACGCAGAAGCTCTTCTCAACCTGACTGACTATCTTCAACGTAAAAACGTTGAGTTCTCTGAAGCTGCTTTGCAGGAATTAGCTGATATCTATCAAAAGACCACTGGCTTTATCAAGGATGCCCTTGACAGCGTGGAAAACAATGATATTGAAAAAGCTCAAAGTCTGATTGAACGCCATAAAGAAATCAACAATATGGAACGTGTTCTCAGAAAGACTCACATCAAACGCCTTAACAAGGGCGAGTGTTCAACACAAGCTGGGGTCAACTTTATCGACATCATTTCCCACTATACTCGTGTATCTGACCATGCCATGAACCTTGCTGAAAAGGTCATCGCTGAACAAATCTAAGAACCAAGAAGCTCTCCTAATACTCAATGAAAATCAAAGAGCAAACTAGGAAACTAGCCACAGGCTGTACTTGAGTACGGCAAGGCGACGTTGACGTGGTTTGAAGAGATTTTCGAAGAGTATAAATGGGATGGCTTTTTTCTTTTCCTAACCAAGAATTGCTTTTTTTACATATAGAAAAATGCTTTGATTCACAATGGAATCAAAGCATTTTAAAGAGCTCCCCATACATAAGAGCAGAAGCCGCAGTTCCTCTGTACTTGGCTTCTTCTCTTTTAATAAAGCGAGCTAAGTTGAGCAACTCAGGTGCTGGATGTTTGGGATTTAGGAGCAATTCATGATTGACCAGGCCTGAAAGACGAACTGCCAGCAATTGCTCATTTGTAGTAGGCAGTTTTTTAGCAGTCTCTAGGAGAGCAGCAACTAAATCTTCACTCAAATCATGGCGAGCATGATTGTAAAGATCTTTTATAAGGCTTTCTAGGTTTGGTTCTACCATCCCTACCACCTCCCTTATGGTTTAATAATGTTTAATCAAGTCAACCGTTGAACGATCCAATTTTTTCACCAAGGCTTGCAAGAAGGCTTGTGCTTCTAGGAAATCATCCATAGCATAGAGGGTTTGATGAGAGTGGATATAACGAGCGCAAACACCAATTGTTGTAGATGGGACACCACCATTTTTCAGATGAGCTGCGCCAGCGTCTGTTCCGCCTTTACCACAGTAGTATTGGTACTTGATACCAGCTTCCTCAGCTGTTGTCAAAAGGAAGTCCTTCATACCTGGGAGAAGCAAGTGACCTGGATCATAGAAGCGAATCAAGGTTCCATCCCCAATCTTGCCTTGACCGCCATAAACATCACCAGCAGGTGAACAGTCAACTGCTAGGAAAACTTCTGGATCAAACTTGGTTGTAGAAGTATGAGCACCACGGAGACCAACTTCTTCTTGGACGTTAGAGCCAAGATAGAGTTCATTTCCGAGTTTTTGACCTGACAGAGCTTCTGCTAGCTCGCTCACCATGAGAACACCATAGCGGTTGTCCCAAGCTTTTGAAATGATATTTTTTTCATTGGCTGTCAAGATTGCAGAACTATCTGGTACGATGGTATCGCCAGGACGGATACCAAAGCTTTCTGCCTCAACCTTGTCCGCAAAACCACCATCAAAAATAATATCTGAAATAGCTGGCATGGTTGGTCCACCTGTTCCACGTGTCAAATGTGGAGGGACAGAGCCTGAGATCACAGGGATTTCACGACCATCACGTGTTAAGAGTTTAAAACGTTGGCTGCTAACCACCATAGGATTCCAACCACCGATTTCTACGACACGGAAGGTACCATCTGACTTGATTTCGCTGACCATAAAACCAACTTCATCCATATGAGAAGCGACCAAGACGCGCGGTGCATCTGCAGCTTCTGAATGTTTGATACCAAAAATACCACCCAAGCCATCTGTCACCACTTCATCTACGTGCGGTATTAACTTTTCACGAAGATAAGTACGGACAGGTGCTTCATGACCTGAGATCGCAGCAAGTTCTGTTACTTCTTTGATTTTTGAAAATAATGTTGTCATTTCAGTTCCTTCTTTCTTTCATCCATTTTACCACTTTTTATAGGATAAGGATAGCGGGAAGGTGGATTTCTAAATTAGTATCTTAGTCCTGCTATATCTTAGAAAAAGATTGTATTCCCTTACATGTGAGGTGAAATCTAAGAACTATTCCAAGATTAATCCAACTCTTAATTTCCAAACAAAAAAACAATTCAACACTATATTTGTTCAGTTTTTTCGTAAAAATTACAGAAAACAATTGACTTTCCTTTCTTTTTTATTTAAAATAGTACAAAACTAGAAAAAGGAAAAAAATCATGACCAAAACAATTCTTGTTACAGGTGGAGCTGGCTACATTGGCTCTCATACCGTTAAAGCTCTTTTAAATGCTGGATACCAGGTGCATGTCTTAGATAATCTCTCTACAGGAAATCGTTCGGCTGTAGATAGTCGTGCTAGCTTTAAACAACTGGACGTTTATGATGCTAGTGCCTTAAAAGCTTATTTGGAAGAAAATCAGATTGATGCTGTTCTTCATTGTGCAGGTGAAATTGTTGTGAGCGAAAGCATTGAAAACCCAAGCAAATACTTCACTGCCAATGTCGCTGGTATGAACCAAGTTCTCAAAGTCTTATCTGAAGTTGGTATTCAAAAAATCATGTTCTCTTCGACTGCTTCTCTCTATGGTAATAACTGTATTGACAAGCCAGCTACTGAAGATACTCTGCTCGACCCTGTCAACCCTTATGCAGAGACAAAACTGATGGGCGAACGAATGATTTACTGGATGGCCAATCGCTACGACTGGAAATATGTCATTTTCCGTTACTTTAATGTAGCTGGGGCTGAAATGGATGCCTCAAATGGTCTGCGTGTGAAAAATCCAACTCACATCATTCCAAATATCAACAAGACCGCATTGGGACAAAATGATAGCCTAAAAATATTTGGAGATGACTACGATACACGTGATGGTTCATGTATTCGGGATTACATTCATGTCTTGGACCTTGCACAGGCTCATGTGAAAGGAATGAACTACCTATTTCAAGAAAACAGTTCTTCTCAAATCTTTAACTTGGGAACTGAAAAAGGCTATACCGTCAAAGAAATCTTTAAAACTGCTGAAGAATTACTGAATCAAAAAATACCACACGAAATTGTTGCTCGTCGTGCTGGTGACCCAGCTAGCGTCCTAGCAGACGCATCAAAAGCTAAAAAATATCTTGATTGGAAGGCTAGCTACTCCCTCGAAGATATTATTTTATCGGATTATCATTGGCGTGTTAAAGAAGGTAAAAACATTTTAGAATAGGAAAACAGAGGAGAAGGTTCTGGTACTCTCTCCTTGTTTTATTTATTAAATTGTCAGAAAATTTATTGACAGATTAGAAAAATAGTGTTACATTTATATCTGCAGGTATCTTTCGATACCAAATCTACATGAAAGGACGGGGTATGAAACTTTCTCACTATTTAATTGGCTTACTTCTACTCCTAGTCTTTCTCTCTATTAGCATTGGAACCAGTGATTTTTCATGGGGAAAGCTCTTTGCTTTCGACCAGCAGACCTGGCTTCTCTTTCAAGAGTCCCGTCTTCCAAGAACCATCAGTATTCTCCTTGCGGCCTCTAGTATGAGTATGGCAGGCCTTCTCATGCAGACCATCACTCAAAATCAGTTTGCTGCACCGAGTACAGTTGGAACCACTGAAGCTGCCAAACTAGGAATGGTATTGAGCCTCTTTGTCTTTCCGTCGGCTAGTCTGACCCAAAAGATGCTCTTTGCATTTGTTTCATCCATCGTATTTACCCTTTTCTTCCTAGCCTTTATGACCATTTTTACTGTAAAGGAAAGGTGGATGCTACCCTTGATTGGGATCATCTATAGTGGGATTATCGGTTCTGTGACAGAAGTTATCGCCTATCGTTTCAATCTAGTTCAGAGTATGACAGCTTGGACCCAGGGCTCCTTCTCCATGATTCAGACTCATCAGTATGAGTGGCTCTTCTTAGGCCTCATTATCCTGATAGCCGTTTGGAAATTATCCCAAACCTTTACCATCATGAATCTAGGAAAAGAAACTAGCGAAAGTTTGGGGATTTCTTACTCCTTACTTGAAAAACTGGCCCTCTTTCTGGTGGCCCTAACGACTAGTGTCACCATGATTACCGTGGGCGGCCTACCATTTCTCGGGGTCATCGTTCCCAATCTTGTTCGCAAGCGCTACGGAGATAATCTGAGCCAAACCAAGCTCATCGTCGCACTGGTCGGTGCCAATCTGGTCCTAGCCTGCGACATCCTATCCCGAGTTCTGATTCGGCCCTATGAGCTGTCTGTCAGTCTTCTACTAGGAATCATTGGTAGCCTCGCCTTTATCCTACTTCTCTGGAGAGGGGGACGAAAAGATGCAGTCTAAAAGCAAACATACTAAGCTCTTCTGGATTCTCATTATTCTTGCCATCGGAGCTTGTCTTCTCTACTTTTGGCCCATCACTCACTTGTCAGCCTTTGCTTGGAAGTTGCGTTCCCAAAAAATCATCGTTTATCTCTTGGTAGCCATCGCGACTGGGATTTCGACCATTAGTTTTCAAACCCTGACGGAAAATCGCTTCCTGACGCCTAGTATTTTAGGAATCGAATCCTTCTACGTCCTACTACAAACCCTGCTACTGGTTTTTGAAAGCAAGTTTCTTCAACTTGGCAAGTCCCCTATCTTAGAATTCCTAATCTTACTTCTCGTCCAATCCCTTTTCTTTCTCGCCTTACAAGGCTACTTGAAGAAACTGATGAAACAAGATTTAGTCTTCATCCTGCTGATTTGTCTAGCCCTCGGAAGTCTCTTTCGAAATATTAGTACATTTCTTCAGGTTCTCATGGATCCAAACGAATACGATAAACTACAAAACAGTCTTTTTGTCTCCTTTCAACATCTCAACACTTCCATCCTAGCAATCGGTTCTCTGATTATCCTTGCTTTGACACTCTTTTTCTTTCGGAAAGCAGTCATTCTGGATGTCTTGCATCTGCAAAGAGAAACAGCTCAGATACTGGGACTTGATGTTGAAAAAGAACAAAAAGAGCTCCTCTGGGGCATCGTGCTTTTGACCTCAACGGCCACTGCCTTGGTAGGACCTATGGCCTTCTTCGGCTTTATGCTGGCCAACCTTACCTACCTAATCGTCAAAGACTATCGGCACAAGTTGCTCTTTATCGTAGCCATTCTGGTCGGATTTATTAGCTTGACCTTGGGGCAAGCCCTGATTGAACGAGTCTTTACGCTGGAAATTCGCATCAGTATGATCATCGAGAGTGTGGGTGGCTTCTTATTCTTTATCTTACTCTACAGGAGGGCGCGTCAGTGAAACTGGAAAACATTGACAAATCCATTCAAAAACAGGATATTTTGCAAGACATTTCGCTTGAAGTCAGTCCTCAGAAACTGACAGCCTTTATCGGTCCAAATGGTGCTGGAAAATCAACTCTCCTCTCCATCATGAGCAGACTGACCAAGAAGGATCAGGGAATACTCAGTATCAAAGGCCGTGAAATCGAGAGTTGGAATTCACAAGAACTGGCTCAAGAACTGACTATCCTAAAGCAGAAAATCAATTACCAAGCCAAATTGACTGTTGAAGAACTGGTCAGTTTTGGACGTTTTCCCTACAGCCGAGGTCGACTAAGACCAGAAGATTGGGAAAAAATCCGAGAAACTCTGGACTATCTGGAACTGACAGACTTAAAAAACCGCTACATCGATAGCCTGTCTGGAGGACAACTCCAGCGTGTCTTTATAGCCATGGTACTAGCCCAAGATACAGACTTTATCTTACTAGACGAACCACTCAACAATCTCGACATCAAGCAAAGCGTCAGCATGATGCAGATTCTTCGGCGACTGGTGGAAGAACTCGGAAAGACCATTATCATCGTCCTCCACGATATCAACATGGCCAGTCAGTATGCAGATGAGATTGTCGCCTTCAAGGATGGTCAAATCTTTAGCAGGGGAACAACCAATCAAATCATGCAGACTGACCTACTCAGTCAACTCTATGAGATTCCCATCACGCTAGCTGATATCAATGGCAAAAAGATCTGTATCTATAGCTAGTAACATAGAAGCTCAAGTTAGAGAACCTTCAGTCTCTTAGTCAATAGGACCAAGAGACTCCCTAAATCGTTATCACATTTTAAAAAGGAGAAATCATGAAAACATCCCTTAAACTTTATTTCACTGCCCTAGTGACCAGCTTCTTGCTTCTACTTGGTGCATGTAGTACAACCTCAAACTCAAGTACTAGCCAGTCGGAAACAAGCAACTCTGCTCCAACAGAGATAACCATTAAAAGTTCACTAGACGAAGTCAAACTTTCAAAAGTTCCTGAAAAAATTGTTACCTTTGACCTCGGCGCTGCTGATACTATTCGTGCTCTAGGTTTTGAAAAGAATATTGTGGGAATGCCTACAAAAACAGTACCAACCTATCTCAAAGACCTAGCTGGAAAAGTTAAAAATGTTGGTTCTATGAAAGAACCTGATTTAGAAGCTATCGCCGCCCTTGAGCCTGATTTGATTATTGCTTCCATACGTACACAAAAATTCGTAGACAAATTCAAAGAAATCGCCCCAACAGTTCTCTTCCAAGCAAGCAAGGACGACTACTGGACTTCTACCAAGGCTAATATAGAATCCTTAGCAAGCGCCTTTGGTGAAACTGGTACACAGAAAGCCAAGGAAGAATTAGTCAAGCTAGACAAGAGCATTCAAGAAGTCGCTACTAAAAATGAAAGCTCTGACAAAAAAGCCCTTGCCATCCTCCTTAATGAAGGAAAAATGGCAGCCTTTGGTGCCCAATCTCGTTTCTCTTTCTTGTACCAAACCTTGAAATTCAAGCCAACTGATACTCAATTTGAAGATTCTCGCCACGGACAAGAAGTCAGCTTTGAAAGTGTCAAAGAAATCAATCCTGACATCCTCTTTGTCATCAACCGCACCCTTGCCATCGGTGGGGACAACTCTAGCAACGACGGTGTCCTAGAAAATGCCCTCATCGCTGAAACACCTGCCGCTAAAAATGGTAAGATTATCCAACTAACACCAGACCTCTGGTATCTAAGCGGAGGCGGACTTGAATCAACAAAACTCATGATTGAAGACGCACAAAAAGGCTTGAAATAAGCAACTTCAAACTCATACTCTTCGAAAATCTCTTCAAACCACGTCAACGTCGCCTTGCCGTACTCAAGTACAGCCTGCGGCTAGTTTCCTAGTTTGCTCTTTGATTTTCATTGAGTATCAACTAACATCTTTACATGATAAAACGCATCCTATCAAGCTCACTCAAACCTGATAGGATGCGTTTTTATCATTTCACTAAAATATTTTTTCCCAGCCTCATTTGTCTTCTTGATTCCGTTTGAGTGAAAAATGGTCTGGCACAGGATCCTTGCCTGTTTTCGACCAGGGATGGCAACGTAAAATCCGAGCCAAGCCCATCAAAACACCCTTGAAGCCATGTTTTTCAATAGCCTGAATCATGTAGTTGGAACAAGTCGGCTCAAAGCGACAAGAGGGTGGAAAGGCTGGGGAGATAAAACGTTGGTAAAAGCGCACAGGCGCTATTAAAATTTGTTTCATTATTTCTTGGTTACAGCCATGGTATGAAGTTGGCTGATTTCTTTTTTATTAAGACGACGGGATTCTCCTGGACGGAGTCCTGTCAAGTCTAGATGTCCAAAACGGGTCCGTGACAGCTTGTCCACTTGGAGACCGACAGCTTCAAACATCTTTTTAACCTGGTGGTTACGCCCTTCATGGATAGTCAACTGCACCACAGAGCGGTTTTTGACTGGATCCACTTTGAGAATCTCATAGACAGCTGGCTTGGTTTTCTTGCCATCAATCTCAAGTCCACGGGTCAAGGGGCGGAGATTATCCTTATTGGCCACACCTTTAACACGCGCGACATAGACCTTGTCAATCTCATTACGTGGGTGAATCATCTCATCCGTAAAATCCCCATCATTGGTCAAAATCAAGACTCCTGATGTATCCCAGTCCAAACGTCCAACTGGGTAAATACGCTCTTTCACGTTAGGCAAGAGGTCGACAACCGTCTTGCGGCCCTTGTCATCTGTCACACTAGAAATGACACCGCGTGGTTTGTTAAGCAGATAATAGACCTTTTCTTCGTTGTAGATAGGTTGACCTTCAACTTCGACCTTGTCGCCTGACTTGATAGTGGTTGCTAGTTCACGTACCACTTGGCCGTTAACCGTCACCAAGCCTTGCTTGATCAGCTCTTCTGCTTTTCTCCTACTGGCCACACCTGCGTGGGCAATATACTTATTGATTCTCATCTTCTTCTATCCTTTCACCAAATAATTGGCTTTCTTGGGCTTGAATCTCAAGCTCATCAATCACTGGTAATTCTTCCAAATGATTTATCCCCATGTAATCTAGGAAATAATCCGTAGTCACATAGAGGTTGGGGCGTCCCAACACTTCTTTTTTCCCGTCTTCTCGTATCAAGTCAAAGGCCTGCAACTTTGCCAAGGCCCCACTCGAGTTGACCCCACGGATGGCATCAATCTCTATCCGTGTGATAGGCTGTTTGTAGGCAATGATGGACAAGGTCTCAAGGGCAGCCCGAGATAAACTCTGGTTGATAGGTGCCTTTGAGTATTCCTTCAAAACCGCTGCAAATTGAGGCTTGGTCACCAATCTATAAGCGCCCCCTGTCTCAATCAGAGCCAAACTGGAATCTGGATCCTTTTCATACTTCTGGGCTAATTTTTCTAAACTCTGTTGGATGCCTGTCGGTGGTAGAGAGAGGAGTTCAGCTAACTGGCGGACTCTAATCCCATCTTCACCCGCTACAAACAAGAGCGCTTCTATTTTTGCTAAAGTACTCATCTTTCCTCTCTATCAAGTCTAGCTTTGGGCCACTTGACTTTCTTCCTTCTTTTCCATGAGATAAATATCTCCGAAACTTTCCTCTTGTACGAGGATCAGCTCCTGGGTTTTGATTAACTCTAGGGTTGCCAAAAAGAGGGTGATGACCTCTTGGACATTCTGGGCTTCCTTGAACAAATCCTGCAAGCGCAATTGATCTCGTCCAGTCAAGGACTCTTTTACGATAACCATCATGTCCTCAATCTTATACTCATCCCGCAGGATAGTCGTGTGATTCTGAGCGAACTCCTCTTTTTTCTTGGCTAGGATATTTGAAAAAGCCAAAAAGAGGTCAATGGTCGTCTTGTCATGCACAAGCTCCGCATCTTCATAAATCAACTCTGTCGGCGCTTTGGAATAATACTGGGCCCGATCTTGGTGCTTGGCTTCCAAGTGCTCACCCAAGAGCTTGAACTTGCGGTATTCTTCGATTTGAGAGAGAAGATCCTGCTCCAGGTCATCCTCCAAGTCTGTCACTTCTGCTACCTTTGGCAAGAGCTTGCGGCTCTTAATCAACATTAGCTGACTGGCCATAACCATGTACTCGCCCGTCACTTCCAGACGCATGGCCTGCAGGGTTGAGACATAGGCTAGATACTGTTCGATGACTTCCGTAATAGGCACATCGTAGATATCCATCTGGTACTTAGAAACCAGGTGCAAGAGCAAGTCCAGAGGCCCTTCAAAATCTTTTAATTTAATATCCATTATCTATATTTTTCTAAGGTCAGGACTGTTTTTAATCCTAATTTTTTTGCAATTTCGTACAAATCGACCTTCTTTTCTATCTGTCTTAGAATGAACTGTTCCCGTAAGGCTTGAGCTGATAAGGTTGGAAAACCTTTCTCCTTGACAAAAGACTCTAGCTGACGGAAGGCCCACTGACGGGAATAGGCTTTCCCTCCCCTTTCAAAGAGATAGGTCTGGGCCATCAAGGGTTCCAATTCTGAAAGCAAGGTCGTGGGAATGGTGACAATCCTCTGTTGGGAAGCCTTATTGATTCGCAGCACCTGAAAATCCAGATTAATATCCGCAACCTTTAGAGCTAAAATCTCACTCGGTAAGAGCCCCGTTTCTAGGATTAAGAGCGCTAGCAAGCGCCCCTCTGAATAGTCACTTTTCTGCCAAAAAGAGTCTAGGTCTAACAGTTCTGGCTTTGCCGTCTTCTGTTCAGCTTGTTTGGCTAATTCCAAACGATAAAAGCTGTCCACTTCTCCTTTTTGATAGAGAAAGTAGAGAAATTGGTTACAGGCCGAAATTTTTCGCTTCTGGGCGCTGATTTTTAGATTGGCTAGCTGGGCTTGGTAAATCTTGAGACTGGTCTCAGAAATCCGCTCGCCCACAATGTCTAAAAATTGCTCCAGATCATACTTATAGGACTGCTTGGAATTGGCAGATAAGCCCTGCTTTTCATCTAAAAAGGCTGAAATCCTGTCTCTCATTTGCATCGAATCTCATATTCCTTACTAAAGTCATGCAAGAGGGCATTCACTGCCTTTAGGATAGACTTGCGCGTGATAATCCCTTGGAAAATCCCTGCCGCATCCACAACCGGCAAGAAGGACTCATCTACCAGCTTGTGCAAGACCTCCGTAATGGTAAAATCAGGCGAGACGACCGCTACGTCCGTTTTTGTCATATGAACAATATCCGTATCCGCCATGATTTCTTGGCTCAAGTCATGCTCCATCTGATAAGCCATAATATCTCTGAGCCCAATCGTCCCAACAAACTGTTTTTCATCTGTCACAACGGGAACACGAGTATAGGTCATCTGACTGAGCAAGAGGGTAGCGTGATCCGCATTGTGGGTATCAATCAACACAGCCAGATTTTCAGCAGGGGTCAAAAAAGTTTCCTCCTGCCCCAACAAGAAAGTTTCAAACTCCTTGGCAATCATCGGCTAAACTCCTTGGACAAGCCCGGGTACACCTCGTGGTCTCGTGTCAAAAAGTCCACTTTGAAATAACTGTCATCAATCTCCACACGAGCATAGAGACATTCTCTGATGGTCCCACGTGGTTGACTGATGGAACCTGGATTTAGAAAGAGGGTCTTGTCTTCCACCCAAGCATTTGGTACATGCAAGTGACCATAGAGGCAGATATCGGCCTCTTCTTCTTGAGCCCAGTAGTCCAACTTTTGAAAATTGAAATTGATGTCAAACAAGTGACCATGAGTTTGGATAATCTTGGTCGAACCAAGCTCGGTCACCAAACGTTCTGGGTAGCCGGCGTAGAAGTCCATGTTCCCTTTAACAACACGGATGCCTTCCCAAAGGGGAGAATCAGGACGCAGTTCAGAATCGCCGTTATGAAAAACGGCATCAACTTTGCCTACATAGCGATCACGGATTTCTTCCACAATCAAGCTATCGCCATGAGAATCGCTCATTACAATGATGGTTTGCTTTGCCATGATGGAAATACCTCCAAAAGTTTCTTAACGGCTAAGGCGCGGTGAGATTGGCTATTTTTTTCTTCAAGGGTTAATTCAGCTGAGGACTTGCCTGTCTCTCCTACAAGGAAGAGGGGATCATAGCCGAAGCCATTTTCACCCTTAGGTTCAAAGTTAATGTAGCCAGGCCAGTCTGCTTCAACAACCAAGCTTTCCTTGTTTGGGCTGGCTACGACTAGGGTTGTATGGAATTGAGCCGAGCGGTCCTTGAGTTCAAAGACCATGGCCAATTCGTGCAAGAGCTTAGCGTTGTTTTCACGGTCAGTAGCTCCCATTCCTGCAAAACGAGCTGACCAGACACCTGGCAAGCCACCAAGGACATCGACTTTGAGACCTGAGTCATCTGCCAAAACCATCTTGCCCGTTAATTGGGAAATAGTTTCTGCCTTGAGACGGGCATTTTCTTCGAAGGTCATGCCTGTTTCAGCTACTTCAGGCAAGTCAGGGTAGTCATTAAGATTTTCCACATCGTAGCCCAACTTGTCAAAGATAGCTCGGAATTCTTTGGTCTTGCCCTCGTTACGAGTCGCAATCAATAAGGTTTCTCTGACCTTGCTTGTCTCAAAGAAATCATGAACATTGACCCCTTCTTTAGGCAATTCTACATACAAGAGCTGCCCATTTTCAACCAAGAGCAGGGCTCCCTGACGTTGAATAACTTCCAAGTTTCGTCCCATTTCTTGGTTAAGCATGTCTACCACAAATGAGAACAAACGGTAGGTAGAACTATAGCGTAAAACAGTAACTGAAAGCGGGAAACCATACTCTTCATCTCCAAATATTTTAGAGAATTGAAACAGAGGAAAATCTGTCTTATAATCACTCAAACTGTTAATGCCACCAAAAATACTATAAGACCCAACATACCAGTCCTGGTCATCCTTGTATTCATAAATTTTATTTGTCATAATTCTACATGCTCCACATGAATCTCTTTTTCCAGCCATTCTTCACCAATTTGTGCAAAACTTTGGCTGCTGGCTGTTGTGTAAAAACGGTGATGAAGTGGTCCAGCATCGCGACCACGATTGATTTCAAAATAATTGAGTAAGACTGAGATGTCTCGTACGCACTCTGCCCCACTATCGATAAGTTGAACCTTGGGTCCCATGACATTTTGAATAATAGGTCTGAGCAGTGGATAATGGGTACAACCCAAAATCAGGCTATCCACCTTTCCAACCAAGGGACGCAGGGTTTCATAGACCACTTTCTTGGTAACACTGGTTGACAGGGCACCCGACTCCACCAAGGGAGCAAACTTGGGACAGGCCAAACTCTCCACCTGTAAGTCCGGATCCAAATCATGGATTTTCTGACGGTAGATGTCTGAGTGTACCGTCATGGGTGTTCCAATCACTCCGATTTTCCCACCTTGGCTGGACTTGATGGCTGCTGAAGCTCCTGGCAAAATTACACCTAGGACGGGAATATCTAGTTGAGCCTTGATTTCTTCCCAGACGACCGCAGTCGCAGTATTACAAGCAATGACAATCATCTTAACATCCTTGGTCAAGAGAAAGTTGACCAACTGCCAAGTATATTCACGAATTTGCTCAGCAGGACGGGGCCCGTAAGGCGCTCGTGCCGAATCTCCAATATAGACGATTTCTTCATGGGGAAGTTGGCGCATGAGCTCGCGCACAACGGTCAAGCCCCCGACACCCGAATCCAAAAAACCAATTGGTCGATTATCCATACAGTCTTCTTTCTAGTCTTTTTTCTGATTGATAGTTCATTATGATTATTGATCCTTATGAACTGAATGACATCCTAATCAACAACTATCTCTCTTAATCATAATCAAATATCAATAGAATGCAAGGAAAAAGCCTCATCCCTAAACCCTTAGCCAACATAGTGAGAAGTCTGGAACTTTCATCCCAGACTTTTCCTTATTTATTTTTTCTTTTTATTGTTAGCAAGGGCTGCTTTTTGTTGGCGGATGATTTGGTGGTAAACTTGTTGTACCTTGGCTTCGCTTGGTTTTTGACCATTTGCACTCAAAAGAGTACGAACTGCTTCAGCATTCAAACGTGGGTTGTCAGCGAATTCTTTTTCGATTTGCTTACGAACCAAGTACATTCCTCCAAGAGCTCCTCCTAGAAAAGCTAGCACAATCAATACAATTGCTAATAGTAAATCCATCATTTTTCTCCTGTTTCTTTTTGAGTCTCTTTCATTATACCATAAACTAGCCACCCTGACTAGTTTGTTTTACGCTTTCAGGAATGTAATAGACAGCAAAAAGAACCCTGCTTTTCTGCAAAAGAGGGCTCCTTACTGAGTTTAATTTACATAAATAGCCAGCGTTTGATAGGGGTTGAGTAGCATTTTTTCAGACACTTCTGCATCTTCATAGTTTGAAAGCAAAATCTGTCCATTTTGGTAGGCTACTGGTAAATCGATTTCCACTTCTGTGGCATAAAAATTATTGAGCACTAGTAACTTTTGATCCTCATACTGGCGTTCAAAAGCATAGACTTGTTTGCTATCTTCAAAGGCTGGTTTGTAACTTCCTTCTGAGATGATAGGCATTTCTTTGCGAAGTCGAATCAAGTCTTGGTAGAAAGTAAAAATCGGACCTTGTATTTCATTTTCTACACTGATGTGAGGGTAGGATTTTCCTGCCTTCAACCAAGGAGTACCTACTGTGAAACCAGCATTTTACGAAGAATCCCACTGCATGGGAATTCGTGAATTATCACGCGACTTAGCCTGAATAATCTGGAAGGCTTCTTCCTGACTCTTCCCTTCTTCTAAGAGCATCTGATAGGCATTGAGCGATTCGACATCTACATAATCAGCCATCGAATCATAGTCTGGGTCAATCATCCCGATTTCCTCACCCATATAGATATAAGGTATCCCACGAGAATTTCACTTTGTCGACTTTGCAAAGCGTAAGAAATAAAAGACTGAGACACTAGATCTCAGCCTTTTTCTTTATCCCAAAACTAATTCATCACTAACTAGACTTTGGCCACTATTTTTCTGGAAAAGATGCATGAGATTTTCAACCGTCAGATGCTTTTTCTCCTCTCCCTTGACATCCACCACTATCTTGCCTTGATAGAGCATAATGAGACGATTGCCGTACTCAATCGCATGGTTCATATCATGGGTAATCATCAAAGTCGTCAACTGATGATCTTCCACAATTTTTTGCGTCAAATCCATCACCATTTGACTAGTTTTCGGGTCAAGTGCTGCAGTATGTTCATCCAAAAGCAAAAGTTTGGGTTTCACCAATGCTGCCATGACTAGAGTCAAGGCCTGTCTTTGTCCTCCTGAAAGGTATTGAGTATCCACTTTCAAGCGATTTTCAAGACCAATATTCAACTCTTTCAAAGCTTCTTGGAACTGGATTCTATCCTTCTCCTTCACACCCCAGCCAAGCCCTCTCTTTTGCCCACGTCTCAAGGCAATGGCCATATTCTCCTCAATCGTCAAACGAGAAGCTGTCCCCATCTTCGGATCTTGAAAAACACGGGCAATATCCTTGGCTCTCTTTCTTACACTCAGATTTTTAATGGATTTACCTGCCAATAAAAGATCTCCTTCATCCACCGATAGATTGCCAGCCAAGATATTCATCAAAGTGGATTTACCTGCTCCATTTCCACCGATTACTGAGATAAAATCTCCCTCTTCAACTTCTAAATCTAATCCTTTGAGGACATGGTTCTCATTGACCGTCCCTGCTTCAAATGTCTTGTGAATATTTTCAAGTGTTAACAAACTTACCATAACTTTCTCCCCCTATTCATTTCTTAATTTCAGACCACGAATCTTTAATCTCTTTTGCAATTCTGGCGCAAATAAAACCAAGGCAAGCAAGATTGCATTAAAGAGACGAACCAGGTTTTGATCTAGATTTGGAATTTCATAGATATTTAAAATAATCAAACGGTAAACAATAGCACCGATTCCGATGGATAACAAGCGACCTCCAATGGTCAAATCGTGAATCAAAACTTCCGCAATAATCACGGCACTCAAACCAACCACGATAGTCCCTGTCCCAGAAGTCACATCTGAAAATCCATCATTTTGGGCAAACAAGGAACCACATAGGGCAATCAAGCCGTTTGAAATCATGTAACCAACAATCTTCATGGTATCTACATTGACCCCATTTGCCTCACTCATCGGAATATTGTCCCCAGTTGAACGCAAGACCAAGCCAATCTCTGTTTTCATCAAAAGAGTCAAGACCAAACAAACAAGTAAGAGACAGGCTAAACTGAGTGAGAAAACAGCTTCCTCAGTTGTCAGCCCTAAGCTCGCCAACTGTTTAAAGACAGTCGAAGAATCTCCCAAGGAAAGATTGGGCACACTTCCCATGATTTTAATATTGATTGAATAAAGCCCTGTCAAAGTCACAATACCTGTCAAGAGAGCTGGGATTTTCATCTTGGTGTGGAGCATTCCTGATACTAGACCTGCTACCATACCTGCAAACAAAGCAAGTAAAGTCGCAATCCAAGGATTTGTCCCTGCCTGTATCTGTGATACAACGACTGCTGCCCCCAGAGGAAAGGCTCCCTCAGCAGTCATATCCGCAATATCCAAAATACGGAAAGTCAAGTAGACCCCAATCGCCATAATCGACCACAACAAACCTTCTGATAAACTAGATAATACAAAATTCATCTCAAACCTCCTTATTCTTTGCCTTCTAACTTACTAATATCAATTCCTAGTGCATCTGCCATTTCTTGATTTGTATGCAATTCCAGCTTTTCAGGCAACTCAACTGCTATATTTTCTGGCTTCTCACCTTTTAAGACACGAACCAGCATTCTTGCTGTCTGACGTCCCAATTCTTCATAATTGGTTCCGTAGTTATACAAGCCACCAACAGCAATCATTTCTGTTGAACCACCGAATACTGGAACCTTGTGTTTAATAGAAACCTGCTTAACTGTTTCCATGGTTGATGAAATGATATTGTCCGTTGGTACAAAAACCATATCCACCTCTGCCATCAAACTCTCTGCAGCCGCCTTGACGTTATTACTGTCCAAGATTGTTTTTTCAACAACGGTAAAGCCTTTTTCTTCCAGAAGGCGCTTAGCTTCATCCTTTTGGACAACTGAGTTTGGCTCGCTCTGAGTATAGAGAATTCCAATCGTTTTAGCCTTTGGCAACACTTTCTTTATCAAATTAATTTGGGTTGAAATGGCATCTGATGACTGATCGCTTGTTCCAGTTACATTGCCCCCAGGATGCTCTCTTGACTCAACCAGCTTGGCACTGACAGGATCTGTTACAGCTGAAAAGACAACCGGTGTCGTTTGCGTTGTATTGGCCAAACTCTGAGCAGAAGGCGTTGCGATGGCTAGAACAACATCACTGGATTCTGCTAGTTGCTGGGAAATGGTTTTTAGATTTCTCTGTTCTCCTTGTGCATTTTGCAAATCAATCTCAATATTTTTCCCCTCCACATAGCCTTGTTTGGCCAGCTCATCCACAAATCCTTCTCTAGTAGCATCTAGAGACTGGTGAGTAATAAACTGCGAAATACCGATACGAAACACATCTTTTTTCTTATCTGCCTTCAACTGATGCAAACTAATCAGAGAGGTCAGGAGAATCCCCACTACCAAGAGGGGTGCTAGTAATTTTCGAACAACTTTCATAATGAAACTCCTTCTCAGAAAAGATAAAACAAAAAACCGCTTAGATACTATCTAAACGGATGCTTGAAATAATCTAACAAGTTATAACTTTGCTAGTCCATTTAGATATTCATCTATATGGACCACAATCAAAAATCTTAGCCACATAGATACAAACAAATTGCTTGAACTGTTTGCATCCATGGTGATATGTCTACAAACACTATCTAAAGTAGCTAAAGTAAAAGTTTTGATTCATAATTACAGCTTGTCTCTTATTCATTTCTTTTTCTGCTTTCTTTTTTGATGTTTCCTATCTTACCACCTTTTTCATCAGCTGTCAAGAATATTTCAGAATTTTTTAAAATTTTTCGAAAATTCTTTCAAAGTTTTTCGATTTCTGTTTCAAACTCATAACAAAGTCAGTCTAAACCCAGAAAAGATGACACGAAATTTCAATTTTATACATTAACACTAGCTTCTAGATACACAAGTCATCTTTTTAAGAGTTAAAAATTTACTTTATTTTGCTCAAAAACAATAAATTCCTTAAATTTATCTTTGAAAAGTTCAATAGCTTCCGAATTTTTTCTAGTCATTATGTAAGTAAAAGATAGTGGAATCGAAATTTCTTCTGGTATTCGAGTAGCAATATTAGGACTTAAAGTCATTTTAAGGTATAGAGGAAGATAAGATATCCCTTGTCCCATTTCAATCAATTTCTCAGTCACTGCTATATCCTTTATAGAAACAAATTGAGATTCTGGAACAATTTCAGAAATTTCTTGTTTTACTTTATTCCAATAAACAGGATGATTATCTGATAAAATCTTATATTTTTGAAATAACTCCACCTCAGTTAGTTGAGAATCTTTTTTGGGATAAAAAAGAGCAATTTTACCCTCACAAATTTTTTCTGAATTAATCTTTGTAGTATAGGGTTCTTCCCTAGCTATCCCAATATCAAATTGATTATTTTCAATTTCTCGAGCGATATCATTTTGTAAAACTGTAATTGAAATACCTACAGATGGTTGTTCTTCAAAAAATTCTGGAAGAAATTTCGGTAACAGATAGGTAGCTATGTAAGGTGAAACTGCGATGTTTAAATGTGTTTCCAACTTTTTATTTTTTAATTGTATTTTTTTAATTCCATCTTCATACGTTGTAATTATTTTTTTTACTATAGGGATAAATTCTCGTCCTGTTGGAGTTAAAGTTAAATTTCTTCCAACTGTTTCAAATAAATTTACTTGTAAGTGTTTTTCGAGCTTTTTTATTTGCTGGTGAAGTGTTGGTTCCGTTAAAAATAATTCTTCGCTTGCTCTATGATAATTGAGGTGTTTAGATAATACTAAGAATGTATAATACCAATCTAAATTCATTATCTCCTCTCCTTCCTAAAATAATATTTAATGAATTATTAACTTTTTCCAAATTTTAAAAAGTTAGTATTTATTATATCATAGAATCAAGAATAATTTATTCGATTATATGAAAGGAGCAATATGATGAAAATTAATATACCTTTTAACCAGAACTTATTGCCTAAACGATTTGGAAAAGAAGCAGATTGTACCGACATTATTAAGGGGAATCCTGTACGCTCCTTCCCCTTTGAGATTAGCGAATTACCAGAAGGGAAAAAATACATAGCTATTACTTTAATTGATTATGATGCTATTCCAGTTTGTTCATTCCCTTGGATTCATTGGCTTGCTACGAATATAGAAGTCAAAAATAATACAGTCATTATTCCTGAAAATTACAGTCTAGATTATAAAGCTTCTATTACGCAAGGGAAAAATAGTTTCGCAAGTCCTCTATTGGAAACTGACTTTTCTGAAATTGATTCTATGTTTGTTGGACCAACTCCTCCTGATAAAGATCATCGATATACGCTAGAAGTGTTCGCTCTAGCTACTAAAACAGATTTGAAAAACGGATTCTACTATAATGAACTATTAGACGCGATCTCGTCAATTTCATTGGAGAAAACTAGTACAGTTGTTATTGGTCAATTTTAAATAAAAATATGGGATAAACAATTGTATAATAGTTGGAAACAGATACAGATTATCAAATAAGATGATTATAAGCAATTGATAGTAACTTATTAGAATTTGATATTCACTTCACTAATCCAACATACTCCAATTTCTAAAATTCTCTATACATAAGTTTGAAGCTATACAAAAACTCAATTTTATACTCAATGAAAATCAAAGAGTATTAGGAGAAATTTATCAAAACTTTACATAATAGAAACGCATAATGTCAGTACGCCTACATCTAATATTATGCGTTTTTATCATTTTAAAATTTTTAAACCTATCTCTTTTAAGGATATAAAAAAGGTTTATAATTTCCATAAAAGTTGACATGGAAATTATAAAACCATTATTAGTTTAACCCTTGTTGATAACGTGCCAATTCGGCTTGGTTAGCCCAAACATAGTGACCTGGACGGATTTCAACCATAGAAGGTTTGTCAGTCTCATAGTCATGTTGACTTGGATCGTAAACCTTCAAGACCTTCTTACGTTCCAAGATTGGATCTGGGATTGGTACCGCTGAAAGCAAGGCCTGAGTATATGGGTGAATTGGATTGTTAAACAATTCTTCTGTTTCTGCAACCTCTACAATAACACCCTTATAAATAACTGCGATACGATCTGAAATAAAGCGAACAACCGACAAATCATGGGCGATGAAGAGATAGGTCAAACCAAGTTCTTTTTGGAATTTTTTGAGCAAGTTCAAGACTTGGGCACGTACAGAAACGTCCAAGGCTGAAATTGGCTCATCTGCAATAACAAAGTCTGGTTGCATGACCAAGGCACGGGCAATACCGATACGTTGACGTTGACCACCTGAGAATTCATGAGGGTAACGAGTCAAGTGCTCAGCAAGAAGACCTACTTCACGGATAATATTTTGAACTTTCTCTTTACGTTCTTCTTCATCCTTGAACAGATGATGATTGTAAAGACCTTCAGAAATAATATAATCAACAGTCGCACGTTCATTCAAACTTGCCGCAGGGTCTTGGAAAATCATCTGGATACGACGAATCAATTCCGCAGCTTGTTCACGAGATTTCTTACCATTAATCTTTTGACCATCAAAAATGATGTCACCATTACTTGTATCATTGAGACCGATTATCGCACGACCAATAGTTGTTTTCCCACTACCTGACTCACCTACAAGCGAGAAAGTTTCTCCCTTGTTGATAAAGAAGTTAGCATTTTTAACCGCGACAAACTTCTTACTTCCTTCACCGAAGGAAATTTCTAAATCTTTGATTTCTACTAATTTTTCAGACATTTCCTTCCTCCTAGTCAGCCAGATGGGCAAATCCCATTTTTTCACGGATTTTATCGTGGAGATCTGCAATCACAGCTGGTTTTTCTACTTTTGGAGCATCCTCATGAAGAAGCCAAGTTTTAGCCCAATGCGTCTCTGATACTGAGAATTGAGGGGCTTTTTGTTCGAAGTCAATCTGCATTGCATAGTCAGAACGCAAGGCAAAAGCATCCCCTTTCAGGTCAGTATAAAGTGACGGAGGTGTTCCTGGGATTGAGTAAAGATCCCCTTTATCATCAGCAAGCTGAGGCAAGCTAGACAAGAGACTCCATGTATATGGATGGCGAGGGTCATAGAAGACTTCCTCAACAGTTCCATATTCAACGATTTCTCCTGCATACATAACCGCTACTTTATCCGCAATACTTGCCACCACACCAAGGTCGTGGGTGATAAAGATTGTTGTGAAATGGTACTCGTTTTGTAAAGATTTTAGCAAATCAATAATCTGAGCTTGGATAGTCACATCCAGGGCAGTTGTTGGTTCATCACAGATCAAGACATCAGGTCGGCAGGCAAGAGCAATCGCAATAACGATACGTTGACGCATTCCTCCAGAATATTGGAATGGGTATTCATCAAAACGTCTATCTGCGTCTGGAATCCCAACCTTATTCATGTAGTCAATGGCCAATTCTTTCGCTTCCTTGGCTGTTTTTCCTTGGTGTTTTACAATAACTTCTGTAATCTGACTACCAATTGTCTTAATTGGGTCCAAACTAGTCATTGGATCTTGGAAGATCGTCGCAATCTTAGCACCACGAATTTGTTCCCAATCCTTGTGAGAAGACAAGGCTGTCAAATCTTGACCACGGTAGTCAATGCGACCTTGAGCAATGCGACCATTTTCTTCGAGCATACCTGTGAAGGTCTTTGTCAAAACAGATTTACCTGATCCTGACTCGCCTACCAAGGCTAGTACTTCTCCTTCAACTAGTTCAAGGGAAACGTCGCGAATGGCTGTCAATACTTTGTCACGAACGTCAAATTCCACGACAATATCGCGAGCAGTCAAAATTACATTTTTTTCTTTTGTCATTTCTACTCCTATCTATGTGTACGTGGATCACTAGCATCTGCTAAGTTTTGACCAACTACGAAAAAGGACAAGGATACCAAGACAAGAGTTGTCAATGGAATCCAGAACAAGTAAGCATTGGTTGTTACGTTTTGTGAATAATCCGAAATCAAACGACCCAAACTTGGCACTGTAATCGGTAATCCAAGACCGAAGAAAGACAAGAAGGCTTCGTATGAGATAAAGCTTGGAAGCATTTGAGTCATCGTTGTCACAATAACAGATACCAATTGAGGCATGATGTTTTTGGCAACAATCTTCAAGGTTGGGGTTCCCAAAGTACGTGACGCCAAGTTGTATTCCAAATCACGATAACGCAAGATTTGCACACGGATCATGAAAGCAATCCCAATCCATGTTGTTACACTCATGGCAAAAATCAGATTCCAGAATCCAGCTCCGATTGAGTAAGTCAAGACAATGACAATCAAAAGAGATGGAATGTTTGAGATGACGTTATAAACTTCCATCATGACACGGTCAACGGATTTTGAAATTCCCCAAATACCACCGACAAAGACACCGATAACCAAGTTAATCGCTGTCGCAATGACAGAAATGAGGATAGAGTTACGAGCTCCGAACCAGACACCGTCAAAGAGCGATTTACCGTTACTGTCAGTACCGAACCAATGCTCAGCATTTGGCTTGATATAACGAGCGCTAAAATCGTTTACCTTGCTGACATCATTGAAATCAAACTTAGAAAACATTGGGTAGATGAAACTCATCAAAATGATGGCTACCAAGATTCCCAACATGACTACAGTTGATTTTTTCTTCATAAATTGTCTAAACACTGATTTCCAGTAAGAATATGCTGGCGCATCAATAGTTTCAGAGGCAAAATCGTCACGTTTTACGAACTGAAATTTTTCTTTATCGATTGTAGACATTATTTGCCTCCTTTCTCAGTCAATTTAATACGTGGGTCAATAATAGTCATCCAAATATCTCCTAAAAGAAGAGAGAGGATAGAAATACATGTAAAGATGAAGACAAGACCAACGACCATAGAGTTATTAGATGCTTTTACAGAATCAATCAACATTTTACCCATACCTGGGAAGGCGAAGACTGTTTCAGTAAGAGTTGCACCACCGATAACCCCGATAACGGCACCAGGAATTCCTGAAACAAGCGGAACCATGGCATTTTTAAAGATGTGTTTGTTTGAAATTTCTTTTTCAGATAAACCTTTTGCACGAGCAAAACGTACAAAATCTTGTGATTGCAAGTCAATCATATAACGACGAATCCAAATAGCTGTAATAGGAGCCCCCAACAAACCAAGGATAACTGCTGGTAAAACGTAAGAACGCCAATCACCAGCACCCAAAATAGGGAATGAATCTGGCAAACCGATTGAAGAACCAGCCAAACGGACAATATAAACCAAGGCAATTGTTGGAAGAGCCATCAAGAAGGTCAAAGCCCCTGTTGAGAAACTATCAATCCAAGTGTTCTTGAAGCGAGCCATAGCTGAACCAAGCGGCACGGCAATCGCATAAGAAATCACTAAACCAATCAATCCAACGACAGCAGAGCTGGCAATCATAGAAGGATATTGGTAGTTACTTTCAGTAGCTGTATAAGGATCATCTTTTCCGTAGTTGGCTACTTCACGAGAATCAGCCTGACTAGGTGATTTGTAGGTTCTTGAGTAAATATTTACAGAAGAAGTTTTCTTACCTGTTGGGAACTGAACTTGACCCGTTTTTGTTTGCCCTTGCCCCTGAGTAATAACCTGTAAAACAGGGCTATTAGCATAGGTTGGATAAGAGTCACCTAAATTGATGTTCACAAAGTTTTGATGCACGAATGGGAACTGACTGTTGAAGTACAAGAGATATTTATGTTTAGTTCCTGAACCAACCAATGACCATCCGATCGCTGGATCATTTTCGAAACGAAGGTAACGTTTCAAGTCTGGATTTTCAGGGTCTTGAATTTTATTTGTATGGTCAATGTCAATTAAGTTAGCATAGAATTTGAAAACACGTTCAAAAATTGGGATTTCACGAGTAGCGTAGAATTGGCCACTTTCAGTAAATTCTCCTAGAGTCCAACCATGACCGATTTGTTTGATGTATTTTTCATAGATAGCCTTGTTGGTGTCATTAGCTTCAACTGTTACAGAGGCATCCATCTGGCTAGCTTTTTCTTGCAATTCCTTGGTATCGTAGTACTCGATATAGCCCATACGCTCATAAACAGTGTTCTCATAGTTATCACGCTTATCAGCAGTTGTCGCAATCTTGTTATAGTTGGTATCCTGTTTGAAAATTAATTTTCGAGGAACCATTGTATAGATAATCGTGTAAGTCAAGGTTGTTACTAAAAAGATAGAAACCAATGACCGCAAGACACGCATAAAAATATATTTCTTCATATCGTTTCCTTTTTAAATCCCAAAAGAACCTTCTCCTCATGGAGAGAAAGTTCCCTTGAGAGTTATTTATTTAACGTGTTTAGTCAATTCTTTTTGAACTTTTTCGTTTGATTCTTTTTTCTCTTTGAGCCATTTCTCACGAGCTTTTTCATAATCAGCCTTTGTTACAACTTTGTCTTGTAACTGAATATATTTGAAGTAGAGATTTGAACCTTTGTCTCCAGATTGGCTATAAGAAGCTGAGAATGGTACAACACGAGAAATGAATGGTGCAGCACCACTAGAAGACATAGCTGGTAAGAAGAGTGAACTGTCTGTCAACCAAGCTTGAGCAGCAGCATATTTTTCATAACGTTTGTTAAGATCACTTGTTTCTTTTCCAGCTTCATCAAGCAATTTATCGTAATCTTTCATACCAACTTTTGCTGCAGCTACATTTGATGGATCATCATAACCCATATAAGTTTTCGTTTGCTCACTATTAGTTGATTTAAGGATATCAAGGTAAGTTGATGGATCTTCATAGTCAGGATTCCATCCAACAGCACCTGAAAGATCCCAATCCTCAGCTGCCGCATTAGCAGCATAATAAGTCGCATTAAAGAATTCATCTTTAGAAATTTGTTGAATATCGATGACAACATTTTCTTCGCCTAAAACTTTTTCAACTGATTGTTTGAACGACTGAATCCGTGCGACAAAGTTTTTAGAGGTTTGGTCTACTGGAACATCCAAGTGGATAGGGAATTTCACACCTTCTGCTTCCAGAGCAGTTTTAGCTTTAGCAAATTCTGCTTTAGCTTTGTCAGCGTTAAAGAGACCGTCTTGACCATCAGCAAAGTTTACATCTTTCCACTCATCTCCATAAGTCTTAACTTTTTCAGCAACCAAGTCACCGAAAGTTTTTTCGCCTGCAGTCACAAAGTCTGGTTTCACAAATAAATTACGAACTGCGAGAGGAGCACCTTCTTTACCGTTAACTTGAGCAGAATAACCTGTACGGTCAAAGGCAAAGTTCAAGGCTTGGCGGAAGTCTTTGTTAAGAAGAGCTTTCTTAGTAGATGTTTTCTCTTCATCTGTCGTTTTAGATGTATATTTGTAATTTTGTCGATCGATATTTACACCTAAACCTCCAATACCAGCTCCTGATGGAGTGTAGAAAATATTATCCTTGTATGACTCCTCTACCTTTGAGAAGTTTGAACTTGTTGGGTAAAGACGAGCAAAACTATAAGCTCCACTTGTAAAGTTACGCTCAAGTGATTCTTGGTCCGAACCATCAAAATATGCCAGTGTTGCTGTATCTAAATGAACATTCTCTTTATCCCAGTACTGCTCGTTCTTAGCAAATTCGATAGAAGATTTAGCAGTCAAACCTTTGAGCAAGAAAGGTCCATTATATAGCAATGATGTAGGATCTGTCGCTTTAGCAAAATCAGAGCCTTTTGATTTTTCAAATTCTTCGTTTAATGGCCAGAAAATTGAATAAACCATCTTAGAGTTCCAGTAAGGTTCTGGTTGGTTCAAAGTATACTCAAGAGTATAGTCATCAACCGCTTTAACACCTACTGTAGAAAAATCTTTTGAATTCCCAGCCAAATAATCAGATAAACCTTTTACTGAAGTCTCAGCTAGATATAGAGCTTCTGATTTCTTATCTGCCGCATGTTTCAATCCATTCACGAAGTCTTTAGCAGTCACTTCGGCATATTCTTCACCATCGGATGTCATCCATTTGACACCTTTACGAATTTTGTAGGTATAAGTCAATCCATCTTTTGATACAGACCAGTCTTCTGCAACCGCAGGAGTCAAATTCCCGTATTTATCATTTGTAAAGAGACCATCGATCCCGTTTGAAGTAGCCACTTTCGTACTCTCTTTTCCAGAGATAAGATAGTCCAATGTTTCTGGATCAGCTGAATAAACATAGCCATAGGTTTTTGGAGCTGTCGAATCAGATGATTTTGAATTCCCACAAGCTACTAACACACCTGTCGCAAATAAAGCAACTCCTGCTGCAACAAAGACTCTACTTTTTTTCATTTCTTTACTCCTCTTAATTAAAGTATAGGTTTTATCAATTATAACATAGATTTCGAGAAAAGTAAACGAATTTTCAGAATATTTAGGCTTATTCATACAAAAAATCTGAAAAAGCTATTGACTGTGAATGATTTTCAAGGTATAATAATAAAAGTAAAGGCGGTATAGCCAAGTGGTAAGGCACGGCTCTGCAAAAGCTTGATCGTCGGTTCAAATCCGTCTACCGCCTTCTATAACTTGATTTATCAGGTTTCAAATGAACAAAAAGCCCAATTTAAAGGGCTTTTTATTTTTCTTTGGATAAATACATATAACTGACAAAAATTTTTGGAGCGAATTTGGGGCAAACTTCTTTTTAGGAGACAATCTTTTGATACTCAATGAAAATCAAAGAGCAAACTAGGAAACTAGCCACAGGCTGTACTTGCGTACGGCAAGGCGACGTTGACGCGGTTTGAATTTGATTTTCGAAGAGTATGAAATCAACTGAAAAAGCTTCGTCACACCTGGTGACAAAAGCCTCTAGTTTACTCTATTTCTTCTTCTATTTCGACTTCTGTAATTTGGACTTTTACCTTGGTAACACGTCCATTTTTCACCTTATCATTGGTTAGGATAAGCTGTTTGTTTTGACTGACCAATTCATAGCTGAGTTTCTCAGTCGTTGGAATACTCCCAATTCCCGTCAAATAATAACCAGCGATGGTATCAACGTCATCACTTTCCAGTTCAACATCAAAGTAATCATTGAAATCATTGAGATTCATGGTACCTTGAACAATATAAGTATCTTCTCCGATTTGATGAACTTCGATTTCAGCCTTATCTGTTTCGTCATCGATTTCCCCAACGATTTCCTCTAAGAGGTCTTCTAAGGTCACCAAACCAGCCATCCCACCGTATTCATCTAGCAAGATTGCCATTTGTCTTTGGGTATTGCGCAATTCTTTTAACAAGTCATCCACAAAAATAGTTTCAGGAACAAAGAGTGGATCTTGTAAAATTCTCTTCCATACAATATTGTCAAAACCGTCTACAAAAGCTGCCTTAAGAAGACTCTTGGTATGAATAATCCCAATCACGTTATCCTTGTCTCCATCATAGACAGGGATACGAGAATAATTTTGTTTTAAAATACTTTGGATAATGGTTTGACTATCATCCTGAATATCCACCATAAATGCATCCGTTCGAGGAACCATGACCTCTCTGGCCATTAATTCGTCCAGCGAAAAGATTCCTTGTAACATTTCAATTTCGTCAGCATCTAGTGTTTCTTCACTATTGGTCAGCATGTACTCAATTTCATCACGGGTCATTTTTTCATCAGCATCGTCAAAGGTCATCGGAGTCAAGCGACTCAAGAGATTGGTAGATGCAGACAAGAGCCAAACAAAGGGACTAACTAGTTTCCCAAGCCCAATGATAACTGGCGCTGTACGAATCGCCAAGGCATCCTTTAGATTAAGAGCGATTCTTTTGGGATACAATTCCCCAAAAACGATGGAAATATAAGTCAAAAATGCTAAAGATAGAAAACTTGCAACGGCATAAGCTGTTTCGCTATTTCCAAGCCAAGAAGCAATTTCTCGTCCCAGAGTTTCTGCCAAACTCGCCCCAGATAAGATCGTAATCAGGGTAATCCCTACTTGAATGGTTGATAAAAAGTGGTTAGGATTTTCTAGTACCTTCAGCAGACGAATATAGCGTCTATCTCCTTCTTCTGCCTTTTGTTCAACCCGCGCACGATTTAGTGACACCATGGCCATTTCTGTGGCTGAGAAAAAAGCATTTAACACCGTCAAGATAAACAATAAAACAAATTGTAGCAACAAATTCTGACTACTTGGGTCTTCCATAGTTCTTCTCCTAAAATAGTATCTTATCCTTTATTATATCACAAAATATAGTCCAGTACATATTATTTTTTTCTTATACTCTTCGAAAATCTCTTCAAACCGCGTCAGCTTTATCTGCAACCTCAAAGCTGTGCTTTAAGCAACCTGCGGCTAGTTTCCTAGTTTGCTCTTTGATTTTCATTGAGTATTAGTATCTATTCTAGCCCTGCTGAAACTAGTAAAAGAAGAACTCCTACATCTACAAGTGACATAGGAGTTTATGTTATCTTTTACTGAGTAACAGTGACTTCTCCAGTTCGGTAATCCAGTTGAAGCCCCTTTTGAACATTGGGAACTAGGACATTAAATTCCAATTCTCCATCTGAAGACTTGGCTTCAATCTGTGAAGCTGAAGGAACTAAGTCTTCATTTGTAGCGTAATAAAGGGTTACACGGTAACGGACACGCTTGTTTTGGTCCAAGGCCTTACGTACCATGCTTTCATAGTAGTTTTGACCAGTCGAATCCTCGGCCTGTGCCTGATTGGCCCAGGCTGTCTGGACAGCAATATTTTTAGGATTACTTGTTGAGGCATCAAAACCATCCAAGCCACCGATTAAGGCATAGCCTAACAAGTGACCTCTATCTACTGCATGGGTATAAGAGCCCTTTAGATTCTTAACCTGATGCCAGCCTGGAGGGGTCCAAGAAGTCGAACCATTCCCCGTTTCTTCACGATTTTTGTACTGGCGAGTAGCCTTAGACAAGAGGGCGTTAGCTACAGTTGGCACGGTTTCCTTGCCCACTGTCTTTGTTTTATTATCGGCGTAGGGTTTACTTGAAACCTTGGCATCTAGATTTGTTTTATTACCATTGACGATAAAAGCACCTGAGCCATTCCACTCCAGACTCCCTTTTATTTGGTTTTTGACTGCATCTGTTAAGACACTTTCTGCCAATTCTTGACTAGGAGCTTCAGACGCTTGTTTTTTCTGACTAAGCTTGGTTTTGGGACTATTAGCTGTCGACTGCATCTGCTTGATATAATAGCTCCCTGCAGACAAAAGCAATAACACTAGCAGTCCGATTAGTGTCTGTCTTGTTTTTTTGTTCATATTTCTCCTTATCTTTAAAAAAGGCTGGTTCTCCAGCCTAATTTCCTGTAAATTTATGAATCAATTCCTGCCATTTTGCCGGAGACAGGATAGCCCATGGATCTTGACCCTTGCCCAAGATTCCATAACCTACCATTAGACCGATTCCTAGAGCCAGAGCACCTAAAATCAGTACCAGAATGACTAAAAGTAAACGCTTGACTACGTAGCTTGATTTCTTATTCATCTTCATCACTTGCCTCAATCCGCTGAATCTTAGCACCTAGCTGCGCTAACTTCTCATGGAAACGGTAGTAACCTCTATCCAAGTGAACCAATTTACCGACCACAGTTTCTCCTTGCGCTACCAAACCTGTCAAAATCAAGGCTGCGCTGGCACGAAGGTCAGTTGAAAGAACTTCTGCCCCCTGCAAAGGTTGACCACCAACAATACGAGCTGTATCACGGATAATCTCAGAGTGCAAGCCCATGCGGCGCATCTCTTCTAGGTGTTGGAAACGATTTTCGAAAACTGTCTCCACCATGGTTGATTCCCCTTTTGCGACGGTCATCAAGGCTGTAAATTGAGCCTGCATATCCGTTGGAAAACCTGGGTGGGGCAAGGTTTTTACATGAACAGCTTTTAGATTTTCTAGTTGAGAGCGAACTCGAATTCCTTCAGTCTCCTCTGTCACTTCCACTCCCATTTCAAGCAATTTGGCAATCAAGGGACGGTTATGCTCCCAGACAGCGTCTTTAATCAAGACATCACCACCAGTCATAGCAGCAGCTACCATAAAGGTTCCTGCTTCGATACGGTCTTGGACTACATTGTGAGTCGTACCATGAAGTTTCTCAACACCGGTAATGGTAATAGTCTCTGTACCAGCACCTTTGACCTTGGCTCCCATTTCATTGAGGAGAATGGCGAGGTCAACAATCTCAGGCTCACGCGCAGCATTTTCAATCACTGTCACCCCATCAGCCAGGGTCGCCGCCATCATCAAGTTCTGCGTAGCACCAACACTTGGGAAGTCCATATAGATATGAGCGCCATGTAAGCGTTCAGCCTTGGCTTCGATGTAACCAGCTGTTTGACTAATCTTAGCCCCCATAGCTTCCAGACCTTTCAAATGAAGGTCAATAGGACGGCTACCAATTGTACAACCACCTGGCATAGATACCTTGGCATGACCTACACGAGCAAGAATTGGTCCCAATACAACGATAGATGCACGCATCTTGCTGACATACTTGTAAGGAGCTTCCTCAGTGATATCGCCAGTCGCGTCCACCTCAACAAGATGATCTTCTTCATTAAAATCCACCTTGGTATTTAAACCGCGAACCACCTGATTCATAGTGAAAACATCTGACAAGATAGGAACATTCTGCAAGACGGTCTTTCCTTCACTTGCTAGAATAGTCGCTGCCAACAAGGGCAAGACTGCATTCTTTGCTCCTTCGATCGTAACACTTCCTACCAGACGATTATCGCCACCTTGAACCACAATTTTTTCCATACTTATTTCCTTTACTCTTGATTTTGTAATAGACTTACTTTCTTTATAATTCTATTAACTAATTTATTAATAATCCAAGCTAAAATTAGACTAAGGATCAGCACAAAAAATGTAAATATCACATCATTTACTCTGGATGACACAAATATTTTTCCTAGCATAGAAATAACTAATCCATGTATCATATATAATTCAAATGATATACTACCTATTAAAATCAAATATATATTTGAAAAATTTATTTTTTTCAAAAAAACAATAATAAAGTAGATTGTAAAAATAATATTATCTAAATTAGCAGCTAACGCATAACTATAACTATCTTCTAAATGCACATACCTCAACAAAATATCGTATTGATGTGAAATAAAGAGTAACACAGTTACTAAAACAAGTATGATAAAATAATGTCTATCTAAAACTCCATCAATTTTCTCTTTATTTTTAGCCCATATTAAGCCAATAATGAAGGGAAAAACACTATTATACCACCAAAAACCGTAATCTAATTTTATAGCTAAACAGATATAACCAATTATGAATACTGTATTGATAACAATAGAAATAAACTTATTTCTGAAAAACTTAAACGATATATAAAAAAATATATACATTAAAATTATAATATCGACAAACCAACCATTATAAATAATTGTACTTCCTTTTTTAAATAAATTAGCAAAAAAATTTAAATCCATTAATTGACCGTTTAAAAATCTGTAAAACATATAAATCAAAGATATAGAAAAAAATGGAACTAGAATTTTAGAAAGTCTCTTAACTAAAAAATTATCTAGATAGTTTTTCTTATTTTCGTTCTGAAAATACAATCCATAGGCTGATAAAAAAAAGAAAATAGAAACGATATAAGTTCCCATATAGGAAAAATTAGAAAATTCCTCACCCGATGTAACCCATTGTGACAAATGATGAAATATGATTCCTATAGCTAGAAATCCTCTAAGCCCTGATGTAGATTCAACACTTAGATATTCCTTATTTTGGGGCAACAAATAAATTAATAGCGTTATCAATAACAAGACTATAATATCCATGATTTCTATTTCTCCTTATAAGTTTAACAATATCTTTAAAAAGCTAACTACTTGAAAGCAATTTCTTAAACACGCAAATTATAATAATCCTCTAAGCGCTTCTTGCCACAACTGATATAGGCTGATAAAGAAAGAACTCATGATGTAGCCCATTACAATGCTGAAAAAGGCTACTAATAAACGAACTTTTCCTGTGTTCTCAGCTGTTACTTTTAAAACCTTTTCCCATCTAACAAGATTCTTTAAAAGGTAAAAACTCACATAAATAAAGAGCATGTGACTGCTTAGAGTGAATAATAATTGAACCATTTGACTATTATACCATCTTCTCTGTTTGTACGCTAGTTTGGAAACTTCCCTCAAAAACTAGGGATTGTGTTTCAAGTAATCAATTGCATCTTGTAGGGTTTTAACTGGCACAATTTTCATATCTGTCTTAATTGTTTTGGCTGCTTCCAGAGCTGTTTGGTAGTTATTTTTCGCATCAGGATGCTCTTTTTGTTCTTCTTCGCTAACAGGGTTATCAGGGGCAAAGAAAATCGCAGCACCTTCTCTAGCCGAAGCTACAACTTTCTTATCAATACCTCCAATGTCCCCCACATTACCATCACGGTCAATGGTCCCTGTACCGGCAACGATACGACCATTACGAAGACCTGGGTCAGCTATTTGGGTATAGATGGCCAGACTAAACATGAGACCTGCACTTGGACCGCCGATACCAGCTGTTGAAAAGCGAATTGGGACATCACTGGTCACTTCTGTACGGTCAATCAAACCGATTCCAATCCCATTTTTGCCATTTTCTAGAGTAATGATTTTTCCTTCTGCAGACTTGGTTTGCCCATCCTCTTCATAGGTCACCTTGACAGAGTCCCCTAATTTTTGAGAATTGACGTAATCAATCAAGTCTTTGGAACTATCAAAGGTCTGATCATTGACTGCTGTGACCGTATCAGAGATATTGAGAATCCC
This sequence comes from Streptococcus mitis, assembly GCA_032481955.1. Classification (GTDB taxonomy): domain Bacteria; phylum Bacillota; class Bacilli; order Lactobacillales; family Streptococcaceae; genus Streptococcus; species Streptococcus mitis_DQ. The sequence goes on from JAWERV010000002.1 coordinate 42,708, forward strand.
TTTAAAGGTCGAATTATCCGTCACAGTCAAGACATAAACCCCAAGATATTTGAGTTCAATATCCTTACCAGCTGTTTTCAGTCCTTGATACTTGGCCATGTTTTGCGATGTCTGCATGTAGAATTGATTGATCCGCATAAATTCCACATCAGAAGAGCCACCTGTAGTCTCTTGGGCACTACGAATATCTGTAAAAGGCGTCAACCAAGCATAAATCATATGGGCTAAAGTAGCGTGCTGGACACCAACCGTAACGAATTGATAGGCCCCAGCTTCCTTATCTTCTGTGTCATTTACTTTAAGGACTTGGCGAATATCTTCCGAACCACCTGGAACCTCTATATAGTAGGGCAAAGGCACTACAAATGCCAAGAAGGTCACAATCAAGGCCGCAATGACATATAAGGGCCATCTAATCTTTTTTTTCATTTCTTATTTCCTCCAAAATACTCTCAGGAACATAGCAGGCAACATCCTGACCAAACTTCAATAGCTCTCTAACACCGGATGAACTGATATAGAGATGTTCAGGTCGACTATGCAAATAAATGGTCTCTATATCAGGAGACAGCTGATGATTGTAGTAATCAAAACTGGCTTCATATTGCAAATCCGCCGCATTTCTCAAGCCTCTCACTAGGCAAGTAGCCCCCAGTCTTTTTGCGACATCCACCACCAATTCATCATGTGAAAACACGACTTCAACATTTGCCAAATGTTTCAAAGCATCTTCTAGCCCCCGTTTACGATTTTCAAGAGGGAGAAATCCTTGTTTGTGGGGATTAAAAAAAATACCGACATAGAGCTTATCAAAAAGTTTGCTCGCCCGTTCAATGATATCCAGATGCCCATTTGTCATCGGATCAAATGAGCCTGTGAATAAACCAATCTTATCTGACATAGACTGTCACCTTACTAATTCCATAAATCTTTTCCTTCCAGATACCCAGACAGGCAATTTCTTCTGGAAGTTCAACGGCCTTATCCGTTTCACACACGACCATGATATCTTCAGAAAAAAGCTCTCTCTCAGCCATTTTTTCAATATCTGCTACGATTTGTTCCTTGGCATAAGGAGGGTCTAAGAAAATGAGATCAAATTTCCCAGATACCTGTTCCAATGCCCTTTCTGCATCCATCTTGAGGAGTTGAAATTTTCCAACTTCCTTGGTCATCTGGATATTTTCAGCCACGATAGTCTGAGCCTTACGGTCACGCTCCACCAAAACAGCGCTGGACATGCCACGTGAGACTGCCTCGATAGATAAACCACCACTACCTGCATAAAGGTCCAAGACTCGTCCCCCTTCAAAGTAGGGACCAATCATGTTAAAAATGGCTCCCCTAACCTTATCCGAAGTAGGTCTTGTCGTCTTTCCTTCTAGTGTCTTGAGGGGACGTCCCCCATAGATTCCTGATACGATTTTCATACCGTTTATTATACCAAATTATAGGCAAAAAGAGAAAGAAAACCGAACCTTGCGGTTCGATTCTCTACAAAATATTTTCGTAAGTATCGCGAACTTCTTGAGGCCAAACACTTGTTTGCACCTCTCCGATGTGTTTCTTGCGAAGTAGGAACATAGCCATCCGAGATTGTCCAATTCCTCCACCGATTGTCAATGGGAATAGGCCATTCAACAAAGCCTTGTGCCATTCCAATTCCAAGCGGTCTTCATCACCTGTAATGGCAACCTGACGGCGAAGGGTTTCTTCATCTACACGAATCCCCATAGAAGACAACTCAAAGGCTCCACCCAGAGACTCATTCCAAACAAGAATATCGCCATTCAGACCCTTGTAGCCATTTTCAGATTCGCTTGTCCAGTCATCATAGTCTGGTGCACGTCCATCGTGCGGTTTACCGTCTGGTAATTCACCACCGATACCAATCAAGAAAACAGCACCAAATTCTTTACAGATAGCATTTTCACGTTCTTTCGGTGTCAAGTCTGGGTAGCGTTCTACCAACTCTTCTGTATGGATGAAAGTAATTTGTTTTGGCAAGACAGACTCGATGTCATAGCGAGCTTCAACAGCTAGTTCTGTCAAACGAATGGCCTTATAAATCTTCTCAACTGTTTCTTTTAGATAAGCGATGTTACGCTTACCATTTGGGATAACTTTCTCCCAGTCCCACTGATCCACAAAGACAGAGTGGGTTGCATCCAGCGAATCTTCATCTGGACGAAGGGCCTTCATGTGGACGAAAAGACCTTCACCCTCACCGAAACCAAAACGAGCCAAGGTATGGCGTTTCCATTTGGCAAGGGAATGTACCACTTCATAAGTAGCATCAGGGATTTGGAGAACCTTGACCGATACGGCATTCTCAACACCTGATAAGTTGTCCTGCATCCCATCACCGACTCTACTCAAGATAGGGCCTTGAACTTCGACGACTTCTAGTTTGTCTTTTAAATACTGGGTAAAAGTGTTTTTGACAAAGGAAATTTCTTCTTGTTGGTGGATAAAACTTTTCTTCATAAACTACTCCTCAAAAATTTAATTAAAAGCATTATACACCTATTTCCAAGAAAAGAAAAGAGAAATTTTAAAAAAAATCAGTGTCATTCAAAACACTGATTTCATAGACCTTTAGTCATTACGACCGAAGATACGTAAAATACTTAGGAAGAGATTGATAAAATCAAGATAGATACTGAGAGCCATTGACACAACCCAACCTGTCGCTACACGACCTTGTGATTGTTCATAGGCAAGGCGAATCCTTTGGTTGTCCCAAGCAATCAGCCCAGAGAAGACCAAGACCATGGCTACACTGATCATATAATCAAAGAAGCCACTAGCCAAGAAAATATTGACTATCATAGCAATCATCAAACCGATGAGGGCTGCCATCATAGCACGACCAAGCCCACTCAAATCTTTCTTGGTGAAGATACCGACTGCCGCCATGACAAAAAAGAGAAGGGCGCTCGATACAAAGGCAGATAAAACGGTACCTGGAGTATAGAAGGCCACCACAAAACTGAGGGTAAAGCCGTTTAATACTGAGTAAAGTAAAAATACTGGAAGAGCCGCTGGGCTATTCTTTGAAGCCATACTGCTGGCAACGAAAACCAAGGCCAACTCCGCAAAAGTAGCAATGGTCAACCAGAGACGCCCCTGCATCAAAAAGTAAACCAACTGAGACTGAAAGACCGTCAACATAAGGCCTGATACCAAAGCAGATAGTCCGATTCCCAGACCAACAAAGGCATAAACCTTAGCGTAAAATTGATTGAGACCTGCGCGGTCGTGAATAATAGTGTGATTCATCTTTTCTCCTTTTCTATGAATGTCTTTCCTTGATTATAACAAAGAAAGTTAAAATTAGCTTAAATGGAAAATCAAAATACCAGCTGCAACTGCAACATTCAAACTCTCCGCCTGTCCCTTCATACTAATGTGAACCAACTGATCTGCACTTTCAGCCATGAGGGAACTAATTCCTTGACCCTCATTTCCCATGACTAGTACAAAATTTTCTATAGGAGGCAGTTCTCTGTAATCAACAGAATCTTTAGATAAGGTTGTTGCTAGCACTGAGATACCTGCCTCTTTGATTTCCTTAAGAAGCGCTTGACTCGACATCCTATAAATGGGCAGATGGAAATGACTGCCTTGCATGGAACGTAGGGTCTTGAGACTGTAGATGTCTGCCGACTTTTCCGAAACAATCACTCCAGTAAAACCTGCTGCATCCGCAGTCCGAATGATCGTTCCCACATTACCAGGATCTTGCACATCTTCCAAAAACAAGAACTTGCCCTGACTCAAATCAGCTTGTCCTACTTCTTCTTTTTGAACCACCGCAACGATTCCCTGTGGAGTCTGAGAATCCGCCAAATCTAGCAAAATATCCTCTGACACCCAGACAGTTTGCGGAAACGAGGCTAACTGATCTCGGTAATTTTCTAAGGCAAAGATTTTCTCAATCGTCACTCCAGTTTGAACAGCTTCTTCAAACAAGTGCCAGCCTTCAATCAAATAAGCAGACTTGCGGTATTTTTTTTGGTGTAATTTCTTGGCATTTTTTACCACAGAATTGGCTTTTGAGGTTATAATAGTCATAGAAATATTATAACACAATCAAAGGGGATTGGTATGCAAAAGGTTAGAATGATTGCCCAAGGTAGGGTGCAGGGAGTCGGCTTTCGTTGGGGTGTTTACAGCTTGGCGCTTGAAATTGGTGGCATCACAGGTCGAGTCTGGAATAATGACGATGGAACAGTGGAAATCTTAGCCCAAGCAAACTCATCTGCTATCATGGCAAAATTTATCCAAGAAATCCGCAAAGGACCCACACCTTTTTCAAAAGTCAGCTACTTAGATGTCAAACTAAGTAACTTTCCTCCTTACCCTGACTTTAAAATCGCAAATTAAGTCTCTAGAACTATTGTATATTTTGTAAAAAAACAGTAGAATAGAAAGGTATAATTTTTTAAGAAGGAATAAAAACAGTGAAATCTATTAAACGTTTTGCACTCTCGGCTATGGGAGTGGCTATGTTGCTTGTCTTGACTGGCTGTGTTAGCGTCGATAAAGCAACAGGAGAGCCAACAGGATTTATTTGGAATACTTTCGGAGCGCCTATGGCTGAAGCTATCAAGTACTTCGCTACTGATCAAGGTCTAGGCTTTGGTGTCGCTATCATCATCGTAACCATTATCGTGCGCTTGATTATCTTGCCACTTGGTATCTACCAATCATGGAAGGCAACGCTTCACTCTGAAAAAATGAATGCCCTCAAGCACGTCCTTGAGCCACACCAAACACGTCTCAAAGAAGCAACAACTCAAGAAGAAAAACTCGAAGCTCAACAAGCTCTCTTTGCCGCTCAAAAAGAACACGGCATCAGCATGTTTGGTGGTGTAGGATGTTTCCCTATCCTCCTTCAAATGCCTTTCTTCTCAGCTATCTACTTTGCTGCCCAACATACTGAAGGGGTTGCTCAAGCAAGCTACCTAGGCATTCCTCTAGGTTCTCCAAGTATGATTTTAGTTGCCTGCGCAGGTGTCCTTTACTATCTTCAATCGCTCCTTTCACTTCACGGAGTAGAAGACGAAACGCAAAGAGAACAAATCAAGAAAATGGCTTACGTGAGCCCAATCACGATTGTCGTCTTCTCCCTCATTTCACCAGCCAGTGTCACACTTTACTGGGTTGTCGGTGGTTTCATGATGATTCTCCAACAGTTTATCGTCAACTATATCGTTCGTCCAAAACTTCGCAAAAAAGTCCGTGAAGAACTGGCAAAGAACCCACCAAAAGCAAGTTCTTTCTCTACACCAAGTGGACGAAAAGACGTTACCCCTGAACAACCAACTGCTATCACAAGCAAGAAAAAACATAAAAATCGCAACGCTGGAAAACAACGTTCGAGATAAAGCTACGTATATTATCCAATAATTAAAAAAACGAATGAATGATAAATAGTTTTCATCAACTAGATATCATCATTCGTTTTTATTATCTACCGTTACATCTTATACTAATCGAAAAAGTTAAATAGTTTAAAAGCTCACATATAAAAACGATTCAATCAGAAACTAACAAGTAAATCGCTATGATTTAATACAATTGAGAGTCATTAAAACTTCTGCTCCCTCGTCTCTATTTCTAAGCTCAACTCGGCCTTTGTGTAGTTTTGCAACTCTACATACAAAACTCAGTCCAATACCATAATGTTGCTCTTTATACGATCTAGCTTTATCCATACGATAAAAGAGCTTTCCAAAATTATTTAAAACTTCCTCTGGAAATTCCGAACCATTATTCCATATACCTATTTTCAATTCCTTCCCCTCTTGCTCTACCCTAATGTTAATTTTAGGATTCTGTTTATCGGCGTATTCCAAAGCATTTGTTAAAATATTTTGTATGGCACGAATCAGAAGAGATGGATTTATATAATAGTTTTCAGTTCCTTTCACATTTTGTTCAAAAGAAAACTTCATCTGATTTTTTATCAAAAAAGAGACCTCTTTCTCTAATTCATTGATAAAATCTGAAGAGGAATACTCCGTCCAACCTGTCTCATCATCATAATAGGTTTTAGAATAGTGAATCAATTGATTGAAATAATCTAGTAACTGTTGACTAGCTCTTTCTATATCTGCTAAGCATTCTTGAGATTGGTCGTTTTCAGTTATCGCCTGCAAGAATTCTACATTTCCCCTAATAATGGTTAAGGGTGTCTTTAAATCATGAGAAGCTGCTGAAACCTGAAACATCAAATCTTCTTTCTGCTGTTTCTCATCAACTATTAATTGTCGAATTCTATCTTGCATCACAATAATCCGATTTCCTGTCTCACGAAATTCTTTAACCGTTAAACTTTCTGTACATTCCCTCTTCACCCACATACTATTTTCATAAATCAAAGTCATTTCATAACTCAGTTTTTTCAACAATTTTCCAATGTGATAACTTATTAGAATAATCAATAAAACACAAATATATATCCATGATGACACATTGAAAAAAATTGATAGAACACCACTATTGTTTAAAGGTTTCCCATCTTCGTTTATTTGTATAGATACTGAAGCTAAGGGAATAAGATAGGCCATTAGTAAGCCAAGACTAAACTGCCAAATAATTCTCCAACAGGTTTCTCGAATTAATTGTCTAAAACTTTTGATTCTACCCATTGATATCCTCCACCATACAAGGTTTTAATTGGATTTAATTGATAAGGTTTCAGCTTTTGACGAATTTGATAAATGTACTCTGAAACCGAACGTAAAAGTGCTTCTGAACTTTGTGGATATAGATAATTATAAATTTCCTCAATAGAATATATTTTACTTGGGTTGCTTGCCAAAAGATTCACTATGTCAAATTCCCTCCTTGTCAGAGCAATCTTATCATCATTTACAAATAGTTCCTTACTATCCGTATATAGTATAAGCTTCCCAATCTTTATTTGATGAACATTTCCTTTAGTCCGTTCTTCACGACGTAAGTGCATTTTAACACGTGCTAACAATTCTTGCATACTAAAGGGCTTCATAATATAATCATCAGCACCTGCATTGATTCCAGCTACTAAGTCTTCATCCATATCCTTGGCAGTTATAAAACAGATAGGAACAGTTATCTGCTCGCGAATCATCTGACAGATTTCTAAACCACTAACAGGCATCATAATATCTAATAAAATCAAGTCAAATCCTGTAAAATCACAAAGATCAATCTCTTCTATCTTATTTCGTATGACTACTTCATATTTTTCATATTCTAGTACTTTTTTTATTAGGCGAAGAATAGCAAGATCATCATCTACAACCAAAATTTTATAAGCCATAAGTCACCCTCCTGAATATATTATAGCACTAACTGAGAAAAAGACAGGATATCCCTTGTCTTTAGCCTACATTTTTTTCTATAAGTATCAATGTAGCAAATAGAAAAACAATTAATAACCAAACTATTTGTATCCCTAAGCCTTGCCATACTGGATAATAAAGAGATAATGGATAGGTATAAAAACAATTCATACTAGCCAGTAATGGTAAATTTCTAAAAAAAGAACTGAATTGTAATAACATTTGTCCCAAGCCCAATAAAAGAGATAAACTGATTCCCAAAATTAAGATAAAAGACTGGGAAATAAATACAAAAATACCACTTAAAAGAGAGAAGGTTAGAATAGAAATACAAGCTGGAAATAGAATTGTTAGAACATGTTTAATATTACTCAAAAGATTGATATTGTAGTATCCTTGCGCGATTAGTATGCATAATGATATTACAGCAACCAATAATACAATTTCCATACATAATACAATAGCTAGTTTACAGATTATAAATTTCAAACGATTTGGACAGGTAAGAAAACTGGTACGAAGGCTAGAACCTGTAAATTCTTGACCTATAAATAGAACCGCTAGACTAACGAAACCTGCCTGTCCTAAATAGAGACTTTGCAGTAGCTGTTCCAAAACAAACTGTAGAGTCAACTGGTCTGGCTTACTATTTAAAAAAACAACCATCGCCGGAACACACAGTAATAGAGCACCTATAATCAACCAGTGCCAAGGATTCATCATAAACTTGAGATACTCACTTTTAAGTTGTTCTTTCAACTTATTCACCTCCTCCGATATCTGACTTAAGTAATCGGTAGATTGCTAAAGCCAAGAATGAGAAGTTCCAACAAAGTAAAAATAAAATATGTTGTAAACTATTATGTTCTAAAATTTGAGGAGATGTAGCAATCAATCCTTGCCCCAATGCAACTGGAAGAAATTTTGCAACCGATATATAGTTTGCTAAGAATGTTCCTAAATTGTAGACTTGGGGAAGCAAAAATAATAGAGGAACAATGGCTGTTTTAAATGTCAAAGCCATAATATAGGCTAGAAGTCCCAACAAAGTCCAAGCTATACTGGCTAAAAATATATAGAACCAAACTGTTCCATTTAGTGAAAAAAGCAATAAGCCATCTTGTCCTAAAACATAATGTGTCATGTTAATCGTCAGGAATATTGATAGAAAGGAAATGAAAAAAGAAAACACAAGCCAAACTAATGTTTTTGAAACTAGGAAAGAACTTCGATTTGTAATAGAGAGGAGGCTTGTACGAATAGCAGAGCATTTATACTCCTCGGCTCCGTAAATTGAACCTAGGATAATCATAATAAAAACACCAAATAAAGTGACATCAAAACCTAAAAATTCAATAGGAGGTATAGCTTCTGCTAATTCTGGATTTGTCTCTGGTGTAGCATGGATACCAACTGAAACAATTTGAGAAGCACCAATATTTGCTAAAAACGTTTGAAATACCAGTATCAAAAATAGTACGACATGAGTAGCTCTCCTATAAAGCAATTTCAATATTTCAGAATGAAGAGAGTAAATAAGTGCCATATCACTTTCCTCCCTCTGTTAAACTAAAGAAGACTTCTTCTAGTGAAGAAAGATTTTTCATCACTTCTTGTAAAGTCCCTTCTATAAGAACTTTGCCTTTATTTATGATGACGACATCATCTGTTACTGCTTCCACTTCCGATAATATATGAGATGATAGCAAGACTGTCTTCCCTTCTTGAGCTTGTTTTTTTATAAATTCTCTAAACCACCGAATTCCTCTTGGATCCAACCCATTAGTCGGTTCATCCAATATCAGATATTGAGGATTTCCTAATAGAGCTGTTGCAATTCCTAAGCGTTGTCCTTCGCCTAATGATAATTTTCCAATTTTAGATTTTTTCTTATGGCTAATATCCACCATATCCAAGACTTGCTCAATTCGCTGACTGGATATCCCATTACTAGCAGCAACAATTTTCAAATGTTGATAAACAGTCCGATCATCAGGAGCACCTACACTGTCAAATGAAGCTCCTACAGTCTTTAGAGGAAATTTTAATTCCTTATAAGTTTGATCTCCAATTTTGGTAAGACCAGATGTTGCTTTGTCTAATCCTAATAAAATACGTAAGGTTGAACTTTTTCCAGCTCCATTTGGACCCAGGAAAGCAGTCACTCTACCTGCTTTTGCTTCAAAAGAAATATCTTTTAAAATTTGAGTTTGGCCATATGACTTACATAAATTTTTAATAGTAATACTTTGTTCCATCATGTTCTCCTATTCTATTTAATATTTCTAAAAGTGACTATATCTTACACATTCTTTTTCGGATTTTTTTCAGAATTTAGAGAGTAAAAAAGATTTAAAATCTCTATTATCATTCAAATCTTTAAAATTTTGTTTTTTTCTTTGATTATTTAGTAGATTCAATCAACTATATTTATATGTTTGTGTAAACTTAAAAGCCCGATGTTCCCATCAGGCTTCTTTTTTATCCATGTACACGTTTCATATAGTCTTGATAACTTTCGGTATCCATGAGTTTTTTAGCGTTCTTGACGCGGTCTGCTGTTGGTGGTTTAACCCCTTCGAGCGAATAAGGGATTCCCAATTCACGCCACTTGAATTCTCCCATAGTATGATAAGGCAGAATTTCAAACTTATCAACATTTTTAAGGGTCTTGACGAACTTACCAAGTTCAATCAAGTCATCATCTCTATCTGTCAATCCCGGAACTAGCACGTGGCGAATCCAGACAGGTTTTCCAATATCTGATAAATACTGGGCACAGGCCAAGATATTTTTATTGGTTTGGCTAGTAACGATCTTGTGCTGTTCTTCGTTGATTTCCTTAATATCCAAGAGGACCAAGTCAGTGACAGCCATGAGTTTGTCAAACTTCTCAAGGTAACGTGGTTTATTACGGAATGGAAGGGCACAGGTGTCCAAAGTACAGTGGATTCCTTGTTCCTTAGCCTTGGTAAAGAGGGCAATCAGGAAATCAATCTGCAAGAGGGCTTCTCCCCCACTGACTGTAATCCCACCCTTATTCCCCCAGAAACCGCGGTAGCGCAAGGCCTCTGTCAAGACATCATCTACCGTCCGTTCACGTGATTTATTGGACTCCATGGCCCAAGTATCTGGGTTGTGGCAATACTGGCAACGCATGTGACAGCCCTGCAAAAAGACAATAAAGCGAATACCAGGTCCGTCTACCGAACCAAAACTCTCCGTTGAATGCACCATTCCTGTCACTTGTCCATAATCAATTGTTTCTTCAGACATATCGTTACCTTCCTTGAAAACGTTTTATAGTTTTATTATATCATGACTTGAAGGAAAAACAAGATTTTTGCCTATTTTTTAGAAAGCAATCTGTTTTTCAATTTCATTTTCAATTAATTATCATTTTATTCTTCAAAATCAAAACCATACAGGGTTGCAAAATAGTCCTCAGGGCGCTCTGCACGGCGGATTTGACGGGCTTTTCCTTCTTCAGTATAAAGGATTTCCGCAGAACGAAGTTTGGCATTGTACTGGTAGCCCATTGAAAATCCGTGAGCACCTGTATCATGAATGACCAGCAAATCACCGATTTCTGTATGAGTCAGTTCACGATTCACTGCAAATTTATCATTGTTTTCACAGAGTGAACCAACCACATCTACCACTTCAGCTGGTCCATCTGGATGGGTCACGTTAGTAATATGATGATAAGCTCCGTACATAGCTGGACGCATGAGGTTGACTGCTGATGCATCCACACCTAGATAGGTACGGTAGGTTTTCTTCTTATGAGTAACTCTTGTGACCAAAGCACCGTGAGGGGCTAGCATAAAGCGACCTAATTCGGTGAAAATCTTAACTTGACCAAGATCTGCTGGCGTAAGGACCTCTTCATACACCTTACGAACTCCCTCACCAATCAAGGCAATATCATTTGGCTCCTGGTCTGGACGATAATTGACACCAATACCGCCAGAAAGATTGATAAAGTCTAGCGAAATACCCAACTTTTCCTTGATTTCAACAGCCAATTCAAAAAGCTGACGCGCCAACTCTGGATAATAGAGATGGGTCACGGTATTGGACGCTAGGAAGGAGTGAATCCCAAAGGTCTTAGCTCCTTTTTCCTTCAAGATGACAAAAGCTTCAAAGAGTTGATCCTTGGTCATACCAAACTTGGCCTCGCCAGGATTGTCCATAATATCTGTTCCTAGCTCAAAAACGCCTCCAGGATTGTAACGACATGAGATGGTTTCTGGAATGCCTGCTGCACGCTCTAGATGTTCAATATCTTCAAAGGCATCCAAGTTAATGGTCGCACCCAATTCACGCGCATAGGCGTATTCCTTGTCTGGCGTGTTGTTTGAAGAGAACATAATCTCAGAACCAGGGAAATCCAGTTTATGACTCATCAAAAGCTCTACATAACTAGAGCAGTCCACGCCACAACCTTCTTCTTGGAGAATTTTCAAAATAGCTGGAGTTGGAGTAGCCTTAACTGCAAAATATTCCTTAAAGCCCTTGTTCCACGAAAAGGCTTGGTTGACGGCCCTGGCCTTCTCACGAATTCCCTTCTCATCATACAAGTGAAAGGGAGTCGGGAACTCGGCAACAATCGCTTCTAAGTCTTCTTTATTGATAAATGGTGTTTTCATATACTTCCTTCTATTCTATTTGCAAAGAAAGGCTGGGACAATCGTTCCAACCTTTAGTTCTATCTCTTATTTATCTTCGTCAAAGATATTTCCAACCTCAACATCGATGGTTTGATTCTTGACATCAATATTGGTGACCTTCAAGAGTGACTTGTAGTCAAACTGCTTTTCACGTTCTTCTTGGGCATTGTCCGCAAAGACTGCAACACCTGCCAGTTCTGAATCGAACTCCCGCAAGAGACTAATCATCCCGTTGACAGTTCCTCCGCCTTTCAAGAAGTCATCCACAATCAAGACACGGCTGCCTGCCTTGAGACTACGTTTTGAAAGGAACATTTTCTCAATGCGGTCACCACTTGAACCTGAAACATAGTTGACGCTGACAGTTGAACCTTCGGTAATTTTCAAGTCACGGCGCACAATGACAAAGGGAACATTGAGGACATTGGCAACTGCATTTGCAAGTGGAACCCCCTTAGTCGCTACTGTCATAACCGCGTCAATTTTTTGATCCATAAAGCTCTTGGCAATAATACGACCAATATTTTTCAAGATAGCTGGTGTGCTAAGCAGATCAGACAGGTAGATGTAACCACCTGGCAAGATACGGTCACTTTCTGACAACTTGGCACGCAAGTCCTCAACCATTTCCTTGGCATCATGGCTTGAGATTGATGGTGTGAAAATGACACCACCACCAGCACCAGTTACTGTCTGGATATGACCGATTTCAATTTCTTCAAAGGCGCGTTTGATAATGACGATATCTTCTGAGATGGATGATTTAGCAGATTCATACTTTTCAGCAAAAGTATTGAGACTAGTTAGTTTATAAGGATTATTAATCAAATAGTTGGAAATGACAACCATCCGATCACTTCTTCTTAATTTCATTTCTATTTCCCATTTCATTTAATTTTGATATTTTATCCATTATACCATATTCATATAAAAAAACGAACATTCTTGCCCTAAAAATGCTCATTTTTCTTAAATTATTAATCTAAATCTGGTTTATAGAAGGAACGATTGTCCATAGCGAAGATTTTATTGGTCATCTCTCCTTTATCAACCAAAGCCAAAGCTGTTGACATCATCATCATGCTAGCATCCAGATTATCAATCATATGGATAATCTCTGCCTCCATGATACGTGGACGGACTGGACTTCCATACTCTAGTAAACCGTGGTGGCTGAGAATAACGTGGCGGAGCAGAACGACTTCTTCCTTGGTGTCATCGATGCCGAGCTCCATCACTGTCTTGGTAATTTCGCTATCAATGAGAGCGATATGCCCAAGAAGATTGCCTCTGACCGTGTACTCGGTCTGATCTGGTCCCGTCAACTCGATGACTTTAGCCAAGTCATGCAACATAATCCCTGCATAAAGCAGGCTCTTATTGAGCTGAGGATAGACTTCGCTAATAGCATCGGCCAAGCGTACCATGGTCGCTGTATGATAGGCCAAGCCCGTTTCAAAGGCATGGTGGTTGGTCTTGGCAGCTGGATAGGAGTAAAATTCCTTGTCGTACTTGGTGTAAAGATTTCGAACAATTCGTTGCCAGACAGGATTTTCAATTTTAAAAATCATTTGCGACATGTAGTCACGGATTTCCTTGACATCAACTGGCGACTTGACCTTGAAATCAGCTGGGTCATTGGGTTCACCAGGCTGAGGCAGGCGAAGGGTAATTTGATTGACTTGAGGAGTGTTATTATAAACTTCTCGGCGTCCTTTCATGTGGACAACCTTACCTGCGGTAAAGGCCTCAATGTTATGAGGTTGGGCATCCCAGAGCTTCCCTTCAATTTCGCCACTATCATCTTGGAAGGTAAAGGCTAGGTAGTTTTTCCCAGCTCGAGTTTGCCTCAGGTCAGCTGATTTGATTAGGTAAAAGCCTTCAAATAGCTCATCTTTTTTCATTTGACTAATCTTCATATTCTTCCTCATTTTCTTGGAAATGGAGTAGATCAAGCGCAGGCTCACCTTCTGACAACTCAATGTGACGGAGCGTCCGCTCGATAGCTGTAGTGCGACGGTTTAATAATTCATCAATATTGCCAGAGGCATGTTGGAGATGTTTTTGTGCCTTGACCAAGATGCCACCAAACTTGCCAAACTCGGTCTTGACGCTGGCAAGAGTCTTGCTGATATGGTCGGCACTCTTTTGGATATTGAGAGTTTTGAAACCAACTGATAGAGAGTTAAGCAGGGCTGATAGGGTACTTGGACCTGCGACAATAATCTGCTCCTCCCGTCTCAAATCATCAAAGAAGACAGGATTGCGGACGATTTCTGAGTAGAGACCTTCTGTCGGAACAAACAAAACTCCAAAATTGGTCGTCCGAGGCGGTGCTATGTACTTTCTCTTGATATCCTTGGCAAAGCGCTTGACGCTGGCTAAGAGTGACTTGCGACAGCGTTCGATCTCGTCCCTATCACCTGCTTCATAAGCTTCTTCTAGGCGGTAATAATCTGCCAGTGGAAACTTGGAGTCAATCGGTAGGTAGACATATTCTTGGTCTCCTTGTCCAGGTAACTTGATGGCATACTCCACTCGTTCACTGGAGTTTTCAACCGTTGCGTATTCTCGTTCATACTGGGCAGGTGTCATGATGTCTTCGATGATTTGCCCCAGTTGCAATTCTCCCAGAATCCCTCGCGTTTTAGTTCCAGAGAGAACCTTGTTGAGGGCGCCAACATCGCGGGCAACTGTCTGCATTTCTCCAAGGCCACGATTGACAGACTCCAGTTGTTTGGAAACTGTCTCAAAGGAGGCTTGTAAACGCGTCTGCAAGGTCTTTTCTAGTTTTTCCTCGACTGTCTGGCGCATTTGTTCCAAACGTTGCTCATTTGATTCCTGCAAGGCTTGGAGACGTTGGTCAGTCTTATCCCTAGTTTGGAGGAGATTCTCAGTCATTTCTTGACGAACTTGAGTTAAGCCTTGGTGCAATTCGATTCGAACTTCTTGCAAACGGTCGCTGACAGCTACTTCCAAGTCTTTTTGATCTAACTGGCTGGCTTGTCTGGCTTGTTCAAAGCGGTAATCCAACTGGTCTGACAAGTGATCTGCCTGATCCTCCAAGCTCTTGGCTAGATATTTTTCCTGCTTATCCTGCCGCTGCCAAATCAGAAAAAGTCCAGCTAGGTTGGTAAGCAATAATAGAACAAGTAAACTTTCCATCCTACCTCCTGTCCTTGCTATGCAGCACGACCACATAGCCATCTGGGCAAGTCACTGACACTTCCCTATCTATATATTCGTTAGAAGCGTACACTTTTTTAAAGAAAAAATTTTCCTCTGTCAACTCATACTTGGCACCAATAATAGTCAGCTGGCTATCCCGAACTGGCATAAAGGCTAGATAGTCGTAGTCTGAACGGGGATGTAGCTGACTAGTCCCTTCTGGACAATAGGCAATCAAGTTTTGCCCATCCTCAATTTCTATTTGACGCATATATGGTGCCAACTTAAGATTGCTAGGTAGAAAGACGTTAGCCAACATATGGTCAATACGACCACCCAAAGCACCGAAAATAGTAACTTGAGCCTGAGGATTGTTCTTAAAGATAGTTAAGAGAGCCAATTCCAGATCTGTATCATCCTTTTCTGGTCGGGCTTGAACAAAATGCTGGGTACGTTTTTGAATCACCTTTCTCTCTTCTTGCGTCACAGAATCAAAATCTCCGACTGCTAGAGCAAGAGGCAAACCTTCTTCCAAGACCCAGAGCGAGCCTCGATCCACACCGACAAAAGCATCAAAATCTGTCCGATAATGGCCGCGGTCTCCGCCTGCAAAAACTGCAACCTTAGTCCAGTTGTTTTCTGAGAGTTTGTACTCGCTCATTGACATCTCCCTTAAAGACATAGGAACCTGCTACAAAAACGGTCGCACCAGCTTCTTTGGCTTGAGCAATAGTTTGGTCATCAATCCCGCCATCCACTTCGATTTCAAAGTTCAAACCTTTTTCCTTACGAAGTGCAACCAACTCACGAACCTTATCCATGGTTTCAGGTAGAAAGGCTTGACCACCGAAGCCAGGGTTCACTGTCATGACTAAGACTTGGTCAACTAGGTGAAGCACGTGCTTGATGGCTTCAACTGGTGTGCCAGGATTGATAACGACTGAAGGTTTGACACCGAGTGAACGAATTTTTTGGAGGGCACCATGAATATGAGGCGTTGCTTCCACATGGATACTGATAATATCCGCACCTGCACGCGCAAAGTCTTCTAAATGATGCTCAGGGTTTGACACCATCAAGTGGCAGTCGAAAACCATCTTGCTATGAGGTCGAAGACTCTCAACCACACCTGCACCAAAACTGATTTGTGGCACAAAATGACCATCCATAATATCGATATGGGCATACTCTGCCCCAGTTGCTTCTAGGCGCTTGATTTCACGTTCAAAGTTGGCATAATCTGCTGCCAGAATTGACGGAGCAATCTTGTATTGAGACATAGGTTTCTCCTTATTTTGGAATTTTTTTGCTGACTTTTTTATAGGTTTCTCTGCGATTTTCAATTTCGCTGAGGAATTGCAGGTAGTTATCAAAACGGAAGGTGGCAATGGCGCCCTCTTCAACAGCTGGCTTAACTGCACAGGATGGCTCATGGGTATGGGTACAAGTGCGGAATTTACAGTCTCGGCTAACAGTAGCAATCTCTGGGAAGGACTGATTGAGGTCTTCCGCCGTTGATGCTTCATAATCCAATGATGAAAAACCCGGTGTATCTGCGATTTTACCTCCATTGAGGTTGTAAAAACTAACAGCTCGAGTAGTATGACGACCGCGACCCAGACTGTCTGAGATTTCTCCTGTTTCAAGATTGAGGTCTGGTGCGATTTTATTGAGGAGGGTTGATTTTCCAACACCTGTCTGCCCCATAAAGACTGTAACCTTGCCTGTTAACAAGGGCAAAAGTTCCTCCTTACTGGTCACAAAGTCATAGCCGATGTCACCATAAGTCTGTTCATAAAAATCCAGTTGACCTCTATCTTCCAGCAAGTCCATTTTAGAAATATAAACGATAGGATGAATGCCCTTGTGCTCCAAAAGAACCAAGAACCGATCCAGCAAATTGCTGTTAAAATCAGGTTCTTTGACAGACATGATTACTACAGCTTGATCAATATTGACAATGGGCGGACGGACCAGACTGTTTTTCCGTTCGTGAATCTTGAGAATATAGCCTTCTGAATTTTCCTCGGCAGAGAAATCTACCCAGTCCCCAACATAGGGTGTATGCCCTTTTTTACGGAAATTTCCACGCGCTCGTGTTTGATAAACCTTGCCCTCACTCTCTACATAGTAGAACCCAGCCAAGGCTTTAATGATTTGTCCCTGCATTTTAAAGTCCTTGCCCTTTAAGTGCATCTGCTAGGCTGGCGAATTCTGCCAAGCTGAGAGCTTCCCCACGCACACTTGGTGATAAGCCTGCTTGGTCTAGAGCTTTGGTCAGTTTGTCCTTGACTTCCTCGGTCTTGCCAAAGTAACCTGTCAAATTGTTCCACAAGGTCTTTCGGCGATGGGTAAAACTAGCCTTGGAAACCTTAAAGAAAAAGTTCTCGTCTTCCACTGCTACAGCTGGCTCTGGACGGCGGACCATTTTCAAGATGGCTGAGTCCACATTTGGTGCTGGCACAAAGACAGTCCGAGGCACGATAAAGGCAACCTTGGCAGTCATGTAGTACTGAACCGCAATCGACAAGCTACCATAGGATTTGGTGTTTGGCTGGGCTGAAATGCGGTCCGCCACCTCTTTTTGCATCATGACGACAAATTCACTAAAAGGAATGCCACTCTCGATCAAGTGCATGAGAATAGGCGTCGTGATGTAATAAGGCAAGTTAGCCACTACCTTGATTGGCAGGTCAGGATTCTTAAAATTCTGGATATGTTGCGCCAAGTCAACCTTAAGAATGTCCTCGTTGACTACAGTCACATTATCAAAATCACGCAGGGTATCTGCCAAAATCGGCACCAAACGGTGATCAATCTCAAAGGCCATGACTTGAGCTGCACGCTCAGCCAAAAATTCTGTCAAGGCACCAATCCCTGGCCCGATTTCGATGACATTAACCTGGTCATCAATCTCAGCCGTATCCACGATTTTTTGTAGGATATTGGTATCCGTCAAGAAATTTTGCCCAAAGGACTTTTTAAAGGTAAAACCGTGACGCTCCAGCACTGCCTTGGTCACGCTATAGTCTGCAATTCTCATCTATTCTCTTTTCTATTATCTGTTACTTCTATTGTAACACATTCCCCTTGTATTTTGGGGGTGAAAATCATACCAAAAAACTATCTTTCCTCATGAAGAAAGATAGTCTTGGAAATCTTTAAAGGTGGATTTATCGTTTCTCTCGAAACATCCGTTCGAAAAAATCAGCTTCCTGATAACTTCGATTTTCGGGTAGGGTCAAATCTACATCCTCCTCTACATCATCCACTGTCAGTTCAACCGTTTGAGGTAAATTTTTCAAACGATAATGCTTTTGTCTTTGCCCTTCAATACTAGCAAAATCAAGCAAATAGCCATTCACTCGGATTTGAACCAAAAGGAGGTGATTGGTCATGTTTTCCATGATGAGAATATCTTCTAAACCACCTCTGACACTAGGATAATCAGATACCCTGCGAATACGGATTTTTTCACACATGAGCAAGCTCCCTCATATCAATGATTTCATCGGCCTTATTCCAGACTAGGGGATTATGGGTCGCAATGATGATCATTCGATTTTCATCTTTCAATCCCACCAAGAGATTCATAACCTCCTCTGAATTTTCAGGATCAAGAGCTGCTGTTGGTTCATCCGCTAAAATCAAGGGTGGATTTTTCAAAATAGTCTTCGCAAGGGCAACTCGTTGGGCCTCTCCCCCAGATAAAGTATAAATTTTTTGTTCTAAATCCAAATACCCTAGATTAACTTTTTCTAAAGCCTCCACTTGCCTTTCCAAACGTTCTACTTTTGAGATTTTCTGACCAACAAAGCCCAAATCCAAATTCTCTTTGATTGATTGGTTTTCTAAAAGGCCAAAATTTTGAAAGAGATAGCCCATCTGGTCTCGAAAATACTCACGAGTGGGAATGTTTTTTAAATCTTTCCCCTGATAGAGAACCCTTCCACCATCTATCTTTTCTAGCTTTCCTAAGATATTAAGCAAAGTCGTCTTTCCGCTTCCACTCTTCCCGATTAAGGCATAAACCTTGCCCTTCTCCAGCTTGAGGTTTAAACCAGAGAAAATCGCGCGGTCATTAAACTTCTTTTCCAATCCTTGAATATCAATCATCTTATTTTCCTTTCAATACTGCCATGCTACCAGCTTCTTCTTTTTTATCCTGCCTTACTAAAATCAAGAGGGCGTTAAGAGTAAATAAAGCTACAACTAAAGCGCTAATCAAGCTATCTCCTGTCAAAACACTAGATAGGACTAGGCCAAGCAAGAGAACTCCTCCTTGCGCCAGTAAGTACTTGCCATGAAGCTCATAGATTGTCATACCAGAAAGACGTTTAATCATGATCTCCCGTCTAAACTGCTCAAAATAGAGAAGATTCATGGAATCAAATAACAAGATAGCCGTAGACAGGGTCAAAATCGTCCCAATAAGGAGAGAGTAAAACTCCATCCGTTTGTCATTTAGTACCTTGGCAAAAAATAGCTGGCTTTTTACCAAATAAGAGACTTCGTGATACAGACCTTGCTCTTTTAGAGCTGTGATGCTGTCGCTATATCGATCTAGTTTTAAGGCACTATTAGCCGTAGTTCCCCATAACATTCCTGCAACAGGTCTTGTTCCAGTCGCTTGTGGCGTTAAAACCACAATAATCGGATCTTTTAGATATTGACGTGTCGTCTTGTACCCATCGTTATAGAGGAAGCGTTCCTGTCCTGTTTCTGTAAAAGCTAGCGTTACTTGTGGGAGGTAGTGTTTCTGACTCGTCACTTCTACACTTTCAGATGAAAAATTTTGCAGGTGATCTGTAAATAATCCTTGATAGTAGGAAGACTGCTCTCTCAAGCTCTCAGGTAAGATCAGCCCAAACTCTCCCTCAGACAAGTTTTGCATCTTGTCCATAAACTCTGAAGAAACGGTAATCTTTTCTTCTATCAGATAGCGCGGTGAGACATAGATGACATTCCCTGACGGTGTGTAGTCATTGAGACGATTGCCATCTAGATCCACTTCTGCGCCATTTGAGAATTTGTCAACATTGCTCATGATATAAAAAGAGTCTGTATTGGCTAACCGTTCTTCAGTAAATGTCTGCCACTCACGATTATCCTTACGCATTCCTTCTTCATCGGCAAATGCACTAGACCAACCAAAGGATAGACGGTAACGACCTGAGGACTGACTCCATTTATCGCTAGCTCTCTCCATTTCTTGCATTTCACGGTAGTGGGGTAGGAGAGCAGTCGCACTCGAGCCGACCACCAGCACGGCCAAGAGTTGCCCCACCATCATCAATGTCATCATACGTTTGAGAGGGAGTTTCCCTTTCAATAGATCCACCAGACTATTTTCCTGTAAACCAAGTAGATACACGACACTTAATAAGGTAGAAATCCCTACCAAGGCCAATCCATAAAGTAGAAGAGCAATGATGACCAGTTGCACCGTTGCAATAAACAAGGCACCTTGATACCAGAGAATCCCCAATCCCAAAAAACTGGATACCAGCACCGAGAAGATAAGCTGTCTCATATCTTCTAACACTGGTCTGAGAGCAACCCCAAACAAGTTCTCACCAGCTATTAAGCGAATCCCTGCTTGACGAAGGGACTTGATCCGATAAATCAGAGTCAAGCTCATAAAGGTCAGCAGAAAAATGGCTAGACTCAGTAGCCCCATAGGGGTGACAGCCAATAGTAAGACTATCGAAAATGGATCTTCTCCATTCGAAACAAAGCCTTGATAGCCAAGTTCTTTCAAGGTGGTCTGTAAGCTCACTCCATCCAAACTTCCTGACACAATCAAGTAAGACCCTAATAAATCACTCGTTTCTGCACTCTCCTTGGAGGAAATGGTCAGACCTGCTGGAAGCTCTCCCTGACCATAAGTGGCATAGGTAAAGCGTGTTTCTCCAGCTTCATTTGGCTCAACGATTCGACGGGCGATAAGACTATTGTGCTCTACCGCCAAGTGACTCAAAGCCTCTGTCACCTCTTCGCGACCAGCTACTGGCTGGTTTAGCTCAGTACCCATCACGTCAACAGAGGGATAGTTACCAAATAAAATCTCTTCTCGATGGTCAACGGAAGTTATCACCATATAAAGCGATACTAATACCATTGAAATCAAAATAAATAAGCGTTTCATCATTTCCTCCAAAAAGTTACTTGGTCACTTAGTGAGAAGGTGACCACAGTCACTGCGATGTTAAGAAGCTTATTAAATTCTTTCTACTAGCAACATCTTCAAATATATTATATCCGTTTTTTCAAGAACTATCAAGGACATCAATGTCCTTAGAATCTAACTATTTCATTTTATTTTTTACTTATATATAAAAAAACAGCTCTAAAGACGAACTTTAGAACTGTTTTGATGCGAGAACAAGGACATTATTGTCATTGCTTCACTATGTTTATAAATATTCTTACCCTATTGTAAAACGAAGGACACATAAAAAGGTGCCTATTTGATGTACTCTGATTGCAAAATACCACAAAGTAAATTTAACATAATTTCCAATCATTCGTATAAACAATTGTGTGAAACTAATCCGAGAAAAATCAATCACTAGTTGTCAGAGACTTTTTTAAGGATTATTATTTATTACTCGCAGATGGTAAACACGGATTATTCCTACTACTATGAGAACAACTAAATAAGACTGATTACAGAATTATTTCTTTAAATTATTCGTCTCCTTCTTTATAAAACGGATATGTAACTATTATACCCAAAGTACTAATTATAATTTTAAAGATTGCACCTAAAATATTTAAAGTTGATAAATCAAGTATTCCGTGTATTAGGTATAGTAGACAGAAAAAGAATGGAAGGTATTTTTTTAATTTTTTCATAAACTATAGTGCTATCAAGGTCAAAGCTTTAGCTACTGTCCAAGCCATCCAATCTGGCATACCTGCACGCTTACAAGCCTGGTAGATTCCATCTTCAATCCAACCAGTAAAGTGTTCTAGTGTACTCAATATAGAATTCAATCCTATATATTGATTTATCCATCTTTTAACATTCGAAGGGAGTTTACTATAACCTTTTCGAATAGCTGTAACTGAAAAAGACCACTTTCCTCTGTCCATTTTAGCAGCTTGGATATCCTCTTGCGAAACAGTATCTTTATCAAATTCTAATATACGTCCGTTATCTACGTAGATATGTTTTCCTTCACCATTAGTTGCCGTAGAACGTTTTGAAACTTGAGTTGCTTTATCCGAAACTGAGTATGTAGAAGCAAAAGCAGTTGCAGATGGGAGAGCAACAGTACTTAATGTTAAAAAGCAACTTAAAACAATTGCTGTTTTTGTTAAAATCTTATTTTTCATTTTATTTTCTCCTCGAAATATACATTTTTATCATAACTATCCTAATAAACTGACACTTTGCCCTAAAGAGTCTATTTTGAAACTAAGTAGACATAACTAAATTTTATTTAAACCACCAAGTCACTAAATAAACTAAAAAAGTTCATATTGTAATCTCCTTTCACGTTTTAATTAATTATAAATTATTCTTAAATAAACTCAAAGGACATCAATGTCCTTAAAATCTAACTATTTCATATTATTTTTAGCTTATATCTAAAAAAACAGCCCCAAAGACGAACTTTAGAACTGTTTTGATACAAGAACAAGGACATTTTTGTCATTGCTTCACGATATTTATAAATATTTTTTTAAATCTTCTTGCCATTGTTTTTCTAACATAGTAACTAAATAAGAATTTTCTATTATATCAGCAAATAGCTTCGATTTCTGATAGAACTGTTCGGCAGAAACATAATCATTGTTTATTATTAGAGATAATTTCCACTCCAACATTAATATAATTGGTTTCTTCTGAAAATCTTGTGTTTTTTCCATTATGTGATTAAGGCTAAAGATATAGGTTTCTAGTGAATCATAAGTCGATAAATTATCCAAACAGGCTAGACCCGAAAACAAAGTGTTACTTAAAGCAAACAGATATTCTGGTGCAATTAATTCTACATGATTTGTCAAACGAACTAAAAACGAATGAATTCTGTTAATTTCTTCAATCTGATTTTGACCTTGTTTTATCTTTGTAAGCACTATAGCAAAATATAAGTTGATAACTTCTAATTCATTTATCAAAAACAATTCCTTATCATAAATTGTTTTAAAATAATCATCCAGTACGGTTTCCCCGTATTCTGGTCGTCCACTTCGAATAACATCTATCGTTGCTCTAGTAGCTTCAAACCATACTTTTTCCTCACTAGGAAGTTGCTCATAAAACAAGTTCTCTATCTCTTCCAAACACGCTTCTTTCTTATTGTATTCCTCTTCTTTACCATAGATTGGTTCACGTAAAATCTGGTATTTCAATTCTAAATAAGCAGAAGGGAGAGCTGAAAAATCCGGCATAAGGCTATAAGCTGGAACTCCTAAACGACGAGCAATATAGTCTAACTTGGGTAAACTCGGTTGCGAAGCTCCACTTTCAATTCTCGACAGTTGACGAACTGTCAGTTCTTGCTCATCTCCACAAAAATCTGGACGACTAATTCCTTTTTCTATCCGAATCTCTTTAATTTTTTGACCAATTAACATCAGACGCCTCCTCTTCTACCTGCTTCGAAAAATACTGTGAAACTTAAAAAATTGTAACGGCTACATCTTTCCTACTCATAACTTTTCATAGCTTCTTCCACTTCTGCCAAGGTAACCCCAAACAACTCTAAGCGCTTGAGGAGTTGCTTGCCGTTAGAATAGCCGATTCGGAGAGCCTCTCCCAGATATTCTCTGCGCTTACGGCTGTCTGCCCCTGCTAGAAAACCAAGTCGAATCAAGTCGCTACGACTAATGTCAAACTGACTCTCATGTTCAAATTGTTCTGTCAGCTGAGCTAGAGCCATTTTCAGGTCTTCATAGCTGGCATGCTCAATTCCCAGAGAACGCCCCTTTGTCTTGGACTTGGGGACAGCTTCATCTCGTTTGAGGAAGGCATGCTGAACTGTTGGAATGGCCGTCATAATCATGCGACGAATCCGCTCCCCATTAAAATCTGGGTCTGTAAAGACAATGACTCCATGACGTTGGTGCAGGCGTTGAATCCGCTCTAGATCCTGGTCATTGATAGCAGAACCTCGTGTCTCATAGGTTTCTACATCGAAATAGCGTTTGAGATTGGCCGTATCATCGCGACCTTCAACCACGATGACTTGAGAAATTCTTTCTTTCATTACTTGCTGTCCAATCCAAAAATGTGTTCTGCATTTGCAGTCGTTGCTGCCGCCAGCTCTTCTGTCGTCATCCCACGTAAATCCGCTATAAAGTCCACCACATAGCGAGTGTAGGCTGTTTTATTTTCACGACCACGCTTGGGTACAGGTGCTAAGTAAGGCGCATCTGTTTCCACCAAAATCTTGTCCAGAGGAAGTTCTCTAGCAGCCTCTTGGATGTCAGTTGCCTTCTTGAAAGTCACCACTCCTGAGAAGGAAATAGTCATGCCAAGCGCAACAAACTTCTCTGCCCATTCAAGAGTTCCCGAAAAAGAATGCATGATACCACCTCGAGGACCAACGCCCTCACTTTTGATAATCTCATAGGTATCTTCCAGCGCATCACGGGTATGGACAACAAAAGGCAAATCCAAGTCCTTAGATAGCTGAATCTGACGGCGAAAAACCTGCTCCTGCACCTCTTTTGGCGCTGTCATCCAATGATAATCCAAACCAATTTCACCTAAAGCCACAACCTTAGGATGCTTGAGCTTGTCAAGCAAGTAGGCTTCAATCTCCTCTGTATACGTCCCAGCTTCTGTCGGATGCCAACCAATAGTCGCGTAAAGTTGGTCATATTCATCTACCAACTCCAAGGCACGCTCAATCGTCGGTTGATCAAAACCAACAATATTCATCTGTGTCACACCCATCTCAGTAGCCAAGGCAATTTCTTCTGCCTCACGATCTGCAAATTCTTCTACATTCAAGTGTGTATGTGTATCAAAAATCATCTCTTCTAACCTCGTTTTCTATCTACTATTATAGCAAAAAAACTGACCTCTCTCCTCATCTGAAAAAAATATTCTAAAACCCATCATCATCTCTTGACGCTCTTTTTCCAAAGCAGTATAATAACACTTATTGAATTTTTCAACAAAGGAAACAACTATGTTTACAAAATTAAAACAGACCTTTATCGGTCGTCCTCTTAAGTCCTTAACCGAAGGCGAAGGGGGACTACTGGGAAAAATGCAGGCACTAGCCATGTTGTCAAGCGACGCTCTGTCCTCCATTGCCTATGGACCTGAGCAAGTAGTCCTGGTCTTGGCTAGTCTCTCTCCTCTAGCTATATGGTGGAGCCTTCCTATCGGCCTCTTTGTCCTCCTGCTTCTAGCTAGCCTGACCGTTTCCTACCGTCAAATCATCCATGCCTACCCTCAAGGTGGAGGTGCCTATATGGTTACTCGAGAAAATCTATCTCCCCAACTTGGCTTGATCGCTGGAGGTAGTCTTCTGGTTGACTATATGCTGACCGTAGCGGTATCTGTTGCATCTGGAGCAGACGCTATCACAGCAGCTCTCCCTGCTCTTCACCCGTACAACCTCCACATCTCCATTTTTCTGGTTTGCTTGCTTATGCTCTTAAACTTACGGGGCTTAAAAGAATCTGCCAGTTCACTGATGATTCCTGTCTATCTCTTTATCATCAGCACTGTCTTTCTCCTGCTCTATGGAATCTTTCAACTAGTGACAGGTTCTCTCAGCTATCAGGCAACTTCACCTATTGGGCATGCTGTTCCGAGCCTGTCTATCGTTCTCATTCTAAGAGCTTTTACCAGCGGATCTGCCTCTCTGACAGGGGTTGAAGCTATTTCAAATGCCGTTCCCTTTTTCAAGGCTCCAAAAGAAAAGAATGCTGCTCAAACCTTGACCATTATGTCACTGATTTTAGGTTTTCTTTTTGCTGGTATCACCTTCCTAAACTACTGGATGGGGATTATGCCTCAACACGGAGAAACTATTCTTTCACAGATGGCTCAAGGCATCCTTGGTACTTCTTTCTTAGGTCACCTTGGCTATTATATCTTCCAATTCTCCACAGCCTTGATTTTAGCCGTAGCTGCAAATACTGGCTTTTCGGCCTTCCCTATGCTAGCTTACAATATGGCTAAAAACAAATACATGCCCCATCTCTTTATGGAAAAAGGAGACCGCCTAGGCTACTCCAATGGAATTTTAACTCTGGCTTTTGGGGCTATGATTCTTCTTCTCATTTTTAATGGCAATACCGAACGCTTGATTCCTCTTTATACTATCGGGGTCTTCGTTCCCTTTGCCCTATCTCAGACTGGAATGATTCGTCATTGGAAAAAGGAAAAAGGGGCCAACTTCTTAAAACCTGCTCTTGCTAATATCCTTGGAGCAATCATTTGCTACGCGATTGTACTAATCTTGCTCTTTTTCCGTCTCAGTGATATCTGGCCCTTCTTCCCGATTATTCTCGTACTCACCCTACTCTTCTTGGCAATTCACAGTCATTACCAAAAAGTAGCCCAACAACTGCGACTCTATGAAGGAATCGAAAAACGTACTTACGACGGCAATCTTGTTCTGGTTCTAGTGGGAAATGTTACCCGCGTCAGCGTTGGAGCCATTAACTACGCTCAAAGTATTGGTGACGAAGTCCTAGCCATGCATATTTCTACCAAGGAAACAGCAGAAAAAGATCAAGAAATTCTCCAAGAATTTGCCGATTACTTCCCAACCATTACTCTGAAAAATATCAAGACTAGCTATCGCGACATCATCACCCCTACTGTCAAGTATGTCAAACGGATTTCCGAGGAAGCACAGAAAAAGAACTATACAGTCACTGTCCTCGTTCCCCAGTTTATCCCTAATAAACCTTGGCAGAATATCCTGCACAATCAGATGAGCCTCAAACTCAAATACGCCCTTCGTTGGCACCAGGACGTCGTTGTCGCTAGCTACTCATATCACTTAAAAGAATAAAGAAAAGGCCCTACCAGAACCAAGAAGCATCTGGTAAGGCCGTTTTCTAAATCCAGTCACTATGCTTATACTCTTCGAAAATCTCTTCAAACCACGTCAGCTTCACCTTGCCTTATATATGTTACTGACTTCGTCAGTTCTATCTGCAACCTCAAAACCATGTTTTGAGCTGACTTCGTCAGTTCTATCCACAACCTCAAAGCAGTGCTTCGAGCAGCCTGTGGCTAGATTCTAGTTTGCTCTTTGATTTTCATTGAGTATTAACTGAAAAGAATGACTAGGAATATTATTGAATGTGGTTAGCGAAATCTTCCTGAGCTTTTTTATTTGACTCAGCTTTTTCTTTTAGCCATTTTTCGTAGAGTTCTTGGTACTGTTTAGCAGTTACTGCCTCTTTTTGCAATTCAACATATTTGTAGTTGTCAGCATTTCCCTTATGACCAACGAATGAGAATGGACCTGTAAACGGTACAGTCTTACGGAAAATTGGGTTGGCTCCGCCACTTTGAACTGGTAGGAAGAGGGCGCTATCTGTCAACCAAGCTTGGGCTTCAGCATATTTTTCATATCGAGCCTGAGTATCTGTGATTTCAGCGTCTGCCTGATCCAAGAGTTTCTTGTAGTCAGAAAGACCAATCTTGTCCTTAATTTCTTTGTCCTTTCCTTCAGACAAGCCCATGTTTTTCAACTGAGAACCTGTCTCTGGATCAAGGATAGCTAGGTAAGTCTTCGGATCCGAGTAGTCTCCACCCCATCCTGAGACGTCAATATCGTAGTCTTTTTGTTCTGCTGTATCTGCAAAGTAGGTTGCCTGATCTTTTTCATCTGGAGAAAGTTGGATAACATCGACGACAACATTCTCCTTACCAAGAGTGGCTTCTACTGTTTGCTTGAGAGAGCCAGCTTGTTGCACATCTAGCTTAGCAGTCTGGTCAACTGGCATATCCAAATGAATTGGGAAGGTTACTCCCTGAGCTTGCAGACTTTCTTTAGCCTTCGCAAATTTCTCTTTGGCCTTGTCAGGGTTCAAGAAGGCTTGCTTACCATCGTTTAGGTTGATATTTGCCCAATCTTTACCGTAGTTGACAATTTTTTCATTGACAATATCACCGAAGTTCTTATCGCCAACTTGGACAAAGTTACTTGGTGTAATCGTGTTACGTAAGATACGGTCTGCTCCATCTTCACCATTTGTCTGTGCTGCATAAGCATGACGGTCAAAGGCAAAGTTGATAGCCTGACGGAAATCTTTATTTTGCATAGCTACGCGTGAATCTGTCTTTTCCTTATCAGACTGTTTCATAGTCTGCTTGTAGCTTTGACGATTGACGTTGAAAAGATAGTAGAAAGTAACTGAGTTTTGTGGTGTATAGGTAATCTTGTCCTCGTTTCCCTTCTTGAGTTCAGCAAAGACTGAACTTGTTGGGAAAATACGACCATCTGTATAGTTACCATCTAAGAAACCTCTTGCAATGCTGTCTTGGTCAGAACCGTCAAAGAAAGAAAGTTTCACTTTCTCAATTTTAACATTGTCCTTATCCCAGTAATTAGGATTTTTATCAAGTTCAATCAAAGATTTTGATGTGAATGATTTAAATAAGTAAGGACCATTTGACAAGATGCTTGATGGCGTCACACTTCCAAAGTCATCCCCCTGAGACTTCAAGAAAGCTTCGTTTACAGGACTAAGAATACTTGCTGTTGTTTTAGAGTTCCAATAAGTCTCAGGTTGATTGAGGGTGTATTGTAGTGTGTAATCATCCACTGCCTTAACACCAACAGTTCCAAAATCAGATGATTTCCCTTCAACATAGTCTGCTAGCCCTTTGATAGAATCTTGTACCAAGTACAAGTTTTCAGCCTTTTTATCAGCCGCATACTTAAGGCCAGTCACAAAGTCATGAGCTGTTACATCCGCATACTCTTCTCCTTCAGAAGTGTACCATTTTGCCCCCTGACGGATCTTATAAGTGTAGGTCAAACCATCTTTTGACACCATCCATGACTCAGCCATAGATGGAATGAGATTGCCATACTGGTCATTTTCCAACAAACCATCAATCAAGTTGGTTGTGATACTAGATGTAGAATCTCGTGTAGAGGTAATATAATCCAAGGTATCTGGGTTATTGACAAAGATATAAGAGTAAGTCTTGTCTGCATTACTTGATTGAGATGATCCACACGCTGCTAAAGCTAGACCTGCTGTCAAAGCCATAGCTCCAAAAAGCATAACTTTTGATTTCTTCATGATTATTCTCCAATTTTACAGTATGTGAAATATTATACACTATTCAAGCAAAAATATAAAGTTTTTTGTACTTTTTTATAAAAATAAAAATCAGTAGACTCGAGTTCCTACTGATTTTTGATAGAATTCGTTTGGATTATGCAGCCAAAACTTTGCGTCCTTTACGACGACGAGCTGCCAATACGCGACGACCGTTTTTAGTTGACATACGGTTACGGAATC
>JAWERV010000003.1:0-69832 GCA_032481955.1 Streptococcus mitis
GGAGCTGGTGTAGCTTTACCAGCAGGGATTTGCAATTTTACAAGTTTTTCGACTTTTTTAGCCATTTTTAAATCCTCCTTTGTGGTTTTGGCGGTAATTAGAGATTTTTACCTCCCACAAGTATGCTTTTCACATACCCATCTATTATACACTATTTATCTATAATTGCAAGAGAAAAGTTTATTTTTTATACTCAATGAAAATCAAAGAGCAAACTAGGAAGCTAGCCGCAGGTTGCTCAAAACACTGTTTTGAGGTTGTAGATGGAACTGACGTAGTCAGTATCCTACACATACGGTAAGGCGACGCTGACGTAGTTTGAAGAGATTTTCGAAGAGTATTAATCGACGTAATCTCCGCCTTCAAAGCCATAATATTCTTCCAAACTGAGACCACTCTCAGCAATTTCTTTTGCTTCTTTTCCGACATAACGAAGGTGCCATTCCTCAGCCATATAGCCTGTTTCCTTTTCCTTACCTTTCAGATAACGGACAACAAAGCCATAATCAGCTGCATGGTCCAAGAGCCATTGGGCTGCTTTTTCTTCTGTCACCAATTCTCCATTTGTGCTAATCACATCAAAGGCCAAACCTGTTTGGTGTTCACTGTAACCAGGACGAGCAGAGTAACGGTCAGCAGCTTCCTTCCCATCTTGATTGACATAATCTTGATAGAGCTTGGTCTGAGTTTCATAACTTCTAAAACCACTGTAATGGTCACTGATTGGGAAACCTGCCTCTTGCATCGCTTTGATGAGTTTGACCAACTCAGCCTTGGCTGTTGGATTTTCCCCTGGGTTATAGTCTTTAGACAATGGATAGTGTTTATTTGCTACGATGATTTCATCGTATTTCCCTTGGATGCTGTAGTAGTCTCCTTTGTTAACCACTTCTGCTTTTTTCTGGGCTGCTTCTTGAGACTTACTGCCAACTGTTCCATCAGACTTGGCGGTTTGTTCTGTCTTAGCTGCGCCATCTTCAGTTTTTGCTTTTTCTCGTGAACAAGCTGCTAGACTCAAGGCTAGCAAGGCTGTCAAGACAAGGTATCTTTTTTTCATCTTTACTCCTTTATTTCTAATAGTTTATCTACTTCTGACGATAAACGTTTAACTAATTGTTTAATCTCATCCGGATTTGCTTGGCAGGTTTCTGCTGTCATTTCTTCAAAGGGAACCCACCAGACTGGACCACGTCCCTTGAGACCGTGACCATTCATATCACCTCTTCGTCTAGGGAAAAGGTGCCAGTGAAGATGGGCATCGCCATTGCCTAAAAGTTCGATATTCATTTTCTCAGCAGCAAAGGCCTTGGCAACTGCCTCTTGGACTAAACTCATTTCCTCTAGAAAACGAATTCTCGTTTCCTTTTCTAAATGGTGCAATTCCGTAACGTGTTCCTTGGCTAGAAAGAGACTATAGCCTGCAAAATACTGGTGATCTCCAATGACAAGATAGCCTGTTTCCAACTCTTTGACAAAATAAGGATTTGCTCCCTTCTTGATGAGCTCAATTCTCTGGCAAATCAAACACATATTAGTCTACCAATGCGCTCTTAAGATAAGCATCAACCATACGTTCCGTTGCGACTACCGAGTCAATATGAGTACGCTCATAAGAATGACTAGACTCGATACCAGCACCGAGAAGGGCGTGTTTGACTTCTGCCCCTGCAGACATGGCTGCTGAAGCGTCCGATCCATAGAATGGATAGATGTCCAGCTTAAATGGAATATCTTGCTCTTTAGCCAAGGTAACCAAATGTTGACGGAAGTCATAGTGATAAGGCCCAGAAGCATCCTTGACACAGATAGACACTGTGTACTCATCTGTTTGCTGGTCATCTCCCATGGCTCCCATATCCACAGCCAGATATTCTACTACCTGAGCAGGGATATTGGAGTTAGCACCGTGGCCTACTTCTTCAAAGACTGAAAAAGCAAAATGGGTTGTTACAGGCAACTCAACCTTCTCTTCCTTATAAATACGAAGGAGATCGAGCAAAATCGCTGCGCTGACCTTATCGTCCAAATGACGAGACTTGATAAAACCTGTCTCTGTCACGATAGTTCGTGGATCAAAGCTGATAAAATCACCAACCTCAATCCCCAAGGCACGAGTTTCTTTTTCAGTGGTTACTTTTGCATCCAAACGCACTTCCATATTGTCTTGCGTACGTTCTGCAGTTCCTGCGTCTTTATAAACATGGCAAGAAGTTTGGTGGATGAGGATGGTTCCTGATACCTTTTGACCTGTGCTAGCTACATGAACGGTACAGTTTTCTCCTTCAATCATGTTCCAAGGAAAACCACCGATACGGTCCAATTTGAGACGTCCGTCTGCTTTGACAGCACGGACAATGGCACCTAGCGTATCTACATGGGCAGTCACATAGCGGTGCTGCTCATCATTTTTCCCTTTGATGGTCACATTGACACCACCCTTAGCTGTGCGAACAGGTTGGTAACCCAAACCTTCTAGAGTCTTGACTAAATAGTCCGAAATCTCACGAGTGAAGCCCGTTGGCGACGCAATGGCTGTCAGTTCTTTGATATATTCTACTGTTTGATTCATTTCTTCACCTCTTTTGCTACCTATTATAACACATTTATCATCGGATAAAAAAAGAAAATCACTCCTGTAGACTGGCTACAAAAGTGATTTTATACTCAATGAAAATCAAAGAGCAAACTAGGAAACTAGCCGCGGGCTGTACTTGAGTACGACAAGGCGACGTTGACGCGGTTTGAATTTGATTTTCGAAGAGTATTAGTGATTATTCCATTTCAAAAACATCGCTTTCTTGCTTGTTTGGTAGAACCAATGAGAGCAAGATTCCGACAATGGCTGGTACCAACCATGGGAGTGATGCTTTAGCAAAAGGAAGAGCGTTGACAAGATTTGCAAGAAACTCAACCTTAAATGAGCTTCCTAGTACGCTTGCAATGGCAATAGCTGTAACCACAGCAATTGTCAACTGCATACCTGGTTTTGAAAGAGCCACAAATTTGTTGACAATGACAATCATAACGATGGCAATGGTGATTGGGTACAAGATAACCAGTACAGGGATTGAGTACTTGATAATCGCATCAAGACCCAAATTGGCAATCGCAAATCCAATCAAGGTAAAGGCTGTCGCATAAACCTTGTAGCTGATTTGTGGGAAACGCTCATTAAAGAACTCAGCTGTTGACACAATCAGACCAACAGTTGTTGTGAAGCAGGTTACGGTAACCATAGCTGCCAGGAAGAGTTGAGCTGTTGAGCCGAAGATTTCTTGAGTGGCTTGTGACAAGATGTAAACACCTGGTGTTCCACCCTTCATAGCCTCAGCTGGTACTGGGAAATGATTTCCAAGGAAACCTAAACCGATATAAAGAGCGCTGAAGGCAAGGGCAACAACGATACCAACAACCCAAATAGTTGAAATGTATTCTTTCTTACTTGAGAAGCCAAGTTGTTTCAAGGTTTGAACTGCGATTACACTAAAAGCAACAGAGGCAAGGGCATCCAAGGTATTATAACCTTCTAGGAAACCTGTACCAAAGGCAGAAGCTTGATAAGCAGCTGAAGCAGCTTGAGGACTTGTTCCACCGTATTTGATAGCTCCTAGGACAACCAAGATAACAATCAAAATAGCAAAGACTGGTGTTAAAATACGGCCGATACGATCCAAGATTTTTGATGGATTAAGCGAAATCAAATAGGCTGCTGCAAAATACAGAACTGTAAAGACAATCAAACCAAGACCTTTATTTGCATCCGACAAAAGGGGGCTAATCCCTACTTCGTAAGCTGTTGTAGCAGTACGTGGGATAGCAAAGAATGGACCGATTGACAAGTAAAGAACTGAGAGGTAAAGAGTCGCAAACCAAGGCGCTATCTTTGTTGAAATCTCGTAGATATATCCTTTAGGATTAAGCGTTCCAATAATAAGAGTCAAGACGGCGATACCGACGCCTGAAAAGACAAAACCTGCGATGGCAGGAAGAAAATGTTCTCCAGATAAAGCACCTAGAGAAGGCGGAAAAATCAAATTCCCCGCACCAAAAAATATTCCAAACAGGAGTAAACCTGTTAGGGCACCTTTTTTAGCCATGAAAATCTCCTTCATATTTATAAAATACTGACCTAGTATATCATGAATAGGAGTATGAAAAAAGCTTCACGAATTAAATATTGAATGTTTTCAAGATTCTCAAAAATAAGAATTGTCTAAAAATAAATTTCTCCTCCCCAGTCCACACCAATTAGGAGAAATGCAAATTTTTAAAGTTC
Source organism: Streptococcus mitis (assembly GCA_032481955.1). GTDB lineage: Bacteria > Bacillota > Bacilli > Lactobacillales > Streptococcaceae > Streptococcus > Streptococcus mitis_DQ. Next base: position 4,277 of record JAWERV010000003.1, read on the forward strand.
TTCAAAGGCCATCATGCCCCCTTGGACATTGATAGCCTCATAACCTTGTTCTGATAAGAATTGGCAAGCACGCGCCGATCTCATTCCAGATTTGCAAATAACATAATGCAACTGGTCTTTGTCCAACTGATCATAGGAATCGGCCAATTGACTAAGTGGTAGGTTGAGAGCACCTTCTAAATGAAGAGCTTCAAACTCATCTACTTCTCTCACGTCCACTAGAGAAAGTTGGTCGTTTTGGTATAGCTGGTAAAATGCGTCAAAGGTAATTTCTTTCATTCTTTTTCTCCTAAAATGGTTTTAATTCTTTCTTTCAAATCCGGTACCACTTCTGCCTCAAACCAAGAATTTTTGGCCATCCAGATTTGATTTCGCGGTGAGGGGTGAACTAAAGGAAAATACTCTGGCAAGTAATTCTGATAATGTTTTACCCGTTCTGTCACCTTGCCACTGATTTTCTCCTGTAAATAGTAGGCTTGGGCATACTGGCCAATCAAGAGGGTCAATTGAATATCTGGTAATTCTTGCAAGAGTTGCGGATGCCATTTTTCTGCAAAACCAGTTCTCGGTGGCAGGTCACCTGATTTTCCATGCCCTGGAAAGTAAAAATCCATAGGCAAAACAGCAAAATAACCTGAATTGTAAAAGGTATCTTCATCCACACCTAGCCAGTCTCTCAGGCGGTCACCACTCTTATCCTTCCAGTAAAGGCCTGCTTCTTGGGTTTTAAGTCCAGGTGCCTGGCCGATGATATTGATGCGAGCAGTCTTTGGCGCTGCAAAGAGAGGCTCGATGCCGCGTTCGGTATAGCTGGCATTCTGCGGATCCGCTATGATAGCCTGCTTAATTCTTTCGATTTGAGACATCTACTTTCCCTCCAAAAAGAAGTCTAAGCATACAATCTCAGACTTCTATCGTTTTATTTGATCAATTCATAAATAGCTTCGGCGTAGATTGCTGCAGCTCGGAAGAGATCGTCCAAGGCGATAAATTCATTGGCTTGGTGCATGGTGTCAATTGAGTCTGGGAACATGGCTCCATAGGCAACCCCACGTTCTAGCAAGCGACCAAAAGTACCACCACCGATAACTTGTTCATGACCTTGAAGACCAGTTTGTTTTTCATAGACATTCAACAAGGTTTGCACAAGTGGATCTTCCATTGGCACATAGTGAGGCGTGTGACCATGTTCAGAAAGGCTAACAGAAGCAACTGGCAAGTTTTCAAGGATTGACTTGATTTGCTCTGGACTTGTTCCTTTTGGATAGCGGATGTTGAGGGCAATGGTATTATCAGCGCTTGTTTCGTCAAAGCGGAAAACACCGGCATTCATAGAAAGGGCACCCATCTTTTCATCCACATGAGCAATCTTGAGATTTTCACCCTCATGGTCGTTCAAGAGAATCTTACCAGCGATGTCAAGGTAGTCTTTAGCTGGACCAGCAAAGTCAAACTGGCTAAGGAAGAGGGCTAGGTAGGTCGCACCATTGACACCTGAAGCAGGCATAGCACCGTGGGCTGATTTACCAATGATCGTCACCTTGTATTGGCCAGCTTCTTCTTGAATTTCTCCTTTGAGCTTGTGTTCTGCAACAAAAGTATCTAGTTTCCCTTGCAAGTCAGTCAAGTCACCTGAAACGACTGCTGTTGCTGATTCAGGCACCATGTTTTCACGCAAACCACCTGTAAAGCTGTGAAGACGGGCAGCACCTGTATTTTCTCCTGTAAAATGAAGATATTCTGTGATATTTCCTTTTTCACCGTTGATGATAGGGAATTCAGCATCTGGAGAGAAACCGAAGTCTGGTTTGGCAAGTCCTACGTGCTCGAAATAGTAGTCCATGTCTGCCCAACCTGATTCTTCATCTGTTCCAACGATGAAACGAACTTTCTTAGAAGTTGGAAGGCCCAACTCTTTGATGATTTTCAAACCATAGTAACAAGCTGTTGTAGGCCCCTTATCATCCGAAGCTCCACGTGCATAAAGGCGACCGTCTTTGATAGTTGGTGTATAAGGGTCTGTGTCCCAACCGCTACCAGCTGGCACCACGTCCATGTGGGCAAAGATTCCGAGAACTTCTTCGCCATCACCAAACTCAAAATGTCCTGCGTAGTTGTCAACATTTTTAGTTGGGTAGCCATCGCGGTCTGCGATTTCAAGGAATTGCTCCAAAGCTTTTACTGGACCAGGTCCAAATGGATGCTGGGCATCCGCCTTGTTGTCATCACGTTCTGAGTTGATTTCTAAAAGGCTAAACAAGTCTGCCAAGAGATCGTCTTTACGCTTTTCTACTTCTGCTGTAAAATCAATTGCTGTCATTTGTTCTTCTTCCTATCTTTTTTTCAATTATTTCATCCACTGGCAAGCGATAGCTTGGTTCTAATTTTTCATCTGTGTAACCCACTGTAATCAAGAGTTCTGGGCGGAAACGGTCTTCGATATCCAAAACTTCGTTGACTTTTGATTTGTCAAATCCAAGAATCATATTTGATCCAATTCCTTGGTCTGTAAGAGCGAGAATCAAGTTCATGGCAACCAAACCTGCATTGAGAGCTAGGTAATCGCTAATCTGTTGTTCATTATAGCGCGCAAATTCAGCGGGTAAGTTCTGCATGAAGTATTGTAGTTGTTCTTCTGAAAAATTCTTTGCCCCACCGACACGGGCAATCTTACGAGCACGTTTTGCTAAGTCCGTATCTGTAAAGAGGGCAATGGTTACAGGCGCTGATGATACTTGCTCAAAGTTTGAACCATAAGCCAACTTCGCCAATTCAGCATTTTTCTCACGAACCACCACAAATTTCCAAGGCTGACTGTTGTGGGCGCTTGGAGCCAAGGTTGCAATTTCGATAGCCGTACGCACATCTTTTGGATCAACAGGCTTATCAGTAAACTGCTTAGTCGCATGACGTTTTTTGTTTAATTCCAGAAATTTCATAATCGATTTCCTTTTCTAATTCTACTGCTTCCATTCTACCATAATTTGAAAGAGCTTGCAGGGATTTTTCATGATTAAGATTTTTTATTACGGCCATAAAAAATATATATTGGTTCATCAGGAACATTTCTGATAAACTAGCAGATAACTTTACATTTGAATGGAGACATTATGAAAAAATTTAGCCTATTATTAGCCATCCTACCATTTTTAGTTGCCTGTGGAAATCAAGCCACACCTAAAGAGACCAGCTCTCAAAAGACAATCGTCGTTGCTACAGCTGGCGATGTGCCGCCATTTGACTACGAAGATAAGGGCAATCTAACAGGCTTCGACATCGAAGTTCTAAAAGCAGTTGATGAAAAACTCAGCGACTACGAGATTCAATTCCAAAGAACTGCCTGGGAGAGTATCTTCCCAGGACTTGATTCTGGTCACTATCAAGCAGCAGCTAATAACTTGAGTTACACAAAAGAGCGTGCTGAAAAATACCTTTACTCACTTCCAATTTCGAACAACCCCCTCGTCCTTGTCAGCAACAAGAAAAATCCTTTGACTTCACTTGACCAAATTGCTGGTAAAACAACGCAAGAGGATACCGGAACTTCAAACGCTCAATTCATCAATAACTGGAATCAAAAACATACTGATAATCCTGCTACTATCGATTTTTCTGGCGAGGATATCGGTAAGCGAATCCTAGACCTCTCTAACGGTGAATTTGATTTCCTAGTCTTTGACAAGGTATCCGTTCAAAAAATCATCAAGGACCGCGGCTTAAATCTCTCAGTCGTTGATTTACCTTCTGCTGATAGCCCCAACAACTATATCGTTTTCTCAAACGACCAAAAAGAGTTTAAAGAGAAATTTGATAAAGCGCTCAAAGAACTCTACCAAGATGGAACCCTTGAAAAACTCAGCAACACCTATCTAGGTGGTTCTTACCTCCCAGATAAATCTCAATTACAATAAGATATATTAAAAACGATTGGGCCAGCCAATCGCTTTTATAGTTTGCATTGGTTATTTTAAAACTCTTACAAAAAATCAAAAAATTTCTTCACATCTTCTACATACCCATGCTTTTCTATTAAGCTTGCTAATAGTTCCAGATTGTGCCCCTGATAGTTGTCTTCTCTTCGTAGCTCTTCATACATTTCGATAAAGGGAAGTCCCTTGGACTTGGCCAGTTCTAACTCCGCTTCATAATCATAAGCGACTTTACGAAATAGGATATTTACCAATTCCCCATCTTCAACTTCTATCACGGCATACTGGGCACGGTGATTTTTTAACGCCTCCCAATTAAAATAGGGCATGCCAATCGACCCTGGATTGATGATTTGTTGCCCTTGACTGCCATAACGAAGCAACTGCTTGTGGACATGACCATAGACTGCCACGTCGGTTTCCGCATCTAGCAGTTGGTCAAATTTATCTGTATCATTCCCAACCAGTAGGTCCCCACCATAGTTTTTGTCAGGTAAATTATGAGAGATAGAAAAGCGCAGTCCTTCAATTTCTTTCTTTTCCAGCAAAGGCAAGCTTCGTAGCCAGACAATCGTTGCAGAATCCATTCGCTCCATCAAAAACTGGGTCATTCGCATTGATTGGATTTCTTGTGGATGTTCCAAACCATATTCACCATCCAAGGCCTCAAGGACACAATCATCCCAATTGCCTCGAACACTGGCTGTGATAGGAAGGTCCTTTAACAGAGCGACCAAGTCATTTGCACCGGGACCGGGAAGAAAAATATCTCCCAGAAGCCAGTATTCACTGACTCCTTGGTTTTTAGCATCTGCAATCACTGCTTCTAGGGCAGTTGTATTGCCATGAATATCTGATAAAATTGCGATTTTATGGTTCATGATGGTTTCCTTCCGTTTGATAATCTACTCTTTCTTCCGCCACTTGAGCTAATTCCTCTTCTTCCTGCGGGTTCAACTTTCTTTGCACAGCTTCTGCAACCGCTCTAGGTACTCCAACTTCGACAATCTCATCCACACTGGCTTCCTTGATTTTGGTTAGAGACTTGAAATGCTTCATGAGATTCTGCTTGCGTTTAGGTCCCAGCCCTTCAATTCCATCCAGTTGTGATGAAAAGGAATTTTTGGAGCGCAGTTGGCGATGGAAAGTGATAGCAAAGCGGTGGACCTCATCTTGGATACGTTGGAGGAGGAAAAATTCCTGAGAATTGCGAGATAACTCCACCACCTCAAGCGGATCTCCAAAGAGCAATTCATGGGTTTGGTGCTTGTCATTTTTTTGCAAACCTGCAATGGGAATATCCAAGCCCAGCTCCTCTTGGATGACTTGCTTGGCGATATTAACTTGACCTTGTCCCCCATCAATGACAATCAAGTCCGGTGGCGTTAATCCCTCACGCTGAACTCGACCATAGCGCCTACGAATGACTTCTCTCATACTGGCATAGTCGTCTGGCCCGACTACAGTCTTGATTTTATACTTACGGTAATCTTTTTTACTCGGTTTGCCGTTGACAAAGACTACCATGGCTGAAACAGGGCTAGTTCCCATGATGTTGGAGTTATCGAAGGACTCGATGCGGACTGGGGTCGGGATTTGAAGCAAGCGTCCCAGATTTTCAATAGCTCCTTGGGTTTTTTCGACAGATTTCTCTAGCAGATTAAATTTCTGCTCTAGACTGACTCGAGCATTCTTTATAGCCAAATTGACCAGTTGCTTTTTCTCTCCACGCTGGGGTTTGAGAATCGTAGTATCCACCAAGGCCTTGACGGCTTCTTCATCAATATCCTGCGGAATCAGCACCTCATTGGGAACTAGATGAGATTTTTCTTGATAGAACTGTCCCACATAGGTTAAGAAATCCTCGTCCGAATCATTGTAGTAGGGGAATAGATTGACGTCACGTTCAATTAACTTGCCCTGACGAACAAAGAAAACCTGAACACACATCCATCCCTTGTCCACATAGTAGCCAAAGACATCCCGATTTTGGAGATCCTTAGCCATGACCCGTTGCTTGGTTCGAAGCGTTCCAATAGCCTGAATTAGGTCACGGTATTCCGCTGCACGTTCAAATTCCATAGTCTGGGCTGCCGTTGCCATCTTTCCCTTGAGGTCATCAATAATTTTGTCATCCTGCCCTTTTAGAAAATCAGAAACCTCCTGAGCCATGGACTTGAAATAGGCCTCATCCTTCTTACAGATAGTGTGGGCCATGCACTGGCCGATATGGTAGTAAAAACAGACCTTAGACGGTGGATTGGTACACTTGCGAAAAGGGAAAATCCGATCCAGTAGTCGCTTGATTTCATTGGCTGCCCCCACATCTGGATAAGGTCCAAAGTAGAGACCGCCGTCCTTTTTGACCTGACGGGTAATAATCAAACGAGGATAGCGCTCATTGGTGATTTTGATGAAAGGATAGGACTTGTCATCCTTGAGCATGATATTGTATTTAGGCTTATTTTCCTTGATCAGATTAATTTCTAGGAGAAGTGCCTCAATATTGGACTCCGTAACGATAAATTCAAAATCCACAATTTCAGACACCAGAGCCTCTGTCTTAGTATCATGACTTCCACGGAAATAGGACCTCACGCGATTACGCAGATTTTTAGCCTTTCCTACATAGATAATCGTACCGTTTTTATCCTTGTGAATGTAGCAACCAGGGCTGGTCGGCAAGAGCTCTAGTTTTGATTTAATCAAGTTATTCATAGTTCCATTATAGCAAAAAAGTAGGGAAAGATAGTCCCCTACTCATTGATCTCATATATTTTTCGGAGGTTTGTAACATCTTCTTCCTGGATACCATAAAAGGAACCTGCTGGTTGCATCACAGACTTCTCATCTGTATGGTTCAAGCCAATCGCATGCCCTAACTCATGTTCTGCCGTATGGACAATACGCTCATAGGAATAGCCATAGTCAGGATTGGACAAATAATAATGATTCAGACGCACGGTTACGGATAAGAATTGCCCCGTCAAGAGATTGGTCTGACTTTCCGCCTCTCCTGCCACAGGAGTGCCTCCGTCATTCATCTCCGTAGCCATAATATTCGCCTTACTAGACTCAGTCACGATTTGAAAGTTAAAAGCACCCGTTTGATTCCAGTTCTGAATCGCTTCTAAGTAAGCTTCTTGAAAGCGTGAATCCATCTGGGGATCTAGGTAAATACGAGCTGAAGCCTGCGGCCACCTTCCTTCAGAGTGTTGGTGACTATCTGTCTGGTTCAACTTAGGCAGTTGCCCTGTTTTTTCCCATTGGTCGATACTTTGTTGACCAATCTTGACTGACCGTTCTGCTTCCTTTAGCGCTCCTTGAAAATCCCCGTTTAGATACCAGAGAAGTCCGAAAGCAAGAGCACATAGGAGCACGGATATCCAAACTAGGCGCCAAAACAAACGCCACACAAAAGAAAAGAAAGCCCCTATCAAACGAAAAAGCCAGCGCATATCCTTCCACCTTTCTAGCAAATAAAGACTATTTTACTAAAATAAGCTGAAAGAAAGCTAAATTATGACAGTCTCTCTTCTAATTTGAAATCGATTGGTAGGGTTACTAAGAAACGTTCCAATTGTTTTTCCCAATAATACCACTCATGAGTTCCAGCGATATGGCTATAAGTCACATCAAATCCCAGTTTTTTGAGATTTTTCACTGCTAGATTATTGGCTTCATACAAGAAATCCTGCTCGCCACACCAAGCCCAAAGCTTGGTCTTTTTATCCGATTTTTTAGCCAGACTTTCTAGAGAATAAGGACTAGTTGTCCAATCTTTAATCTCTCCAAAAACACCTCTCCAGTAAGCTGGTGTCCCCAGATTTTGGCTTTCAGGAGAAAAATCTTGAAAGCTGAGAGCACCTGAAAAACTAGCTGCATGAGAAAAACGATTTGTAGCAAGAGCCAGTTTGAAACAGCCGTAACCTCCCATAGAGAGACCAGCGATAAAGGTCTTTTCACGCTTGCTAGTCATATTAGGGAAGAAGCGTTTCAAAACCTCTGGCAATTCCTCTGCTAGAGCTGTGTAATAGTCAAAACCATACTGGGTATCGGTATACCAACCGTTGCTGGTATTGGGCATAACAACGATGAGATTAGTGCATCGAAGCAAGCGTTCTACATTGGTCCGCTTGAGCCAACTATTATGATTGCCAGACATCCCGTGCAAGAGGTACAAGACGGGGATATCTTTACACTCTGGTTCTTCCACTCGATTGGCATCAGGGTAGAGGACATTCACTCCCCACTCCATATCCAAGACTTGTGAGTAATACTCAATTTTCATTACTGCCATAATTTTTCCTCTATTTTTCTATAAGAAAAAGCCGACACTCGACTTTCTCTCTACTTATTTCAACGATTATTTCGCTTCCATGACTACTGGTAAAATAGCTGGACGACGTTTGGTTTGGTCAAAGAGGTACTTGGTCAGATTATCACGAACCTTCCCTTTAAGATCTGCCCAGTCAAAGTCATCTCCTTGAAGATAATCTTCTACCGTTTGGTTAATCAATTCTGAACTTTCACGGAGAATATCGCGGCTCTTCTTGAGATAAACAAACCCACGCGTGTGAACACGAGCCTTGGCTACAATTTTCTTCTCACGGCGGTTAACGGTGATTGCTACGATGAAAATACCGTCCTCTGACAAGACCTTACGGTCACGAAGAACCACATTTCCAACATCACCAATAGCATTCCCGTCAATCAAGACATCCCCTGCCGAAACCGCTCCAGCTGGGACAAAGTCTCCATTCTCATAAGCCATGCTGGTTCCCTTTTTAGGGATGAAAATGCGTTCTGGCAGCATCCCGACCGCCATAGCAGCCTTAGCATGGGCATCCAACTCACGGTATTCCCCTTGAATCGGGAAGAGATACTTGGGTTGCAAGAGATTGATCATCAACTGCAAATCACGCGCATTTCCATGCCCTGACACACGCAAGCTTTGGGTGATCAGTTTGACAACACCTCCAGCTTGGTAAATCATGTTTTCCACACGCGCCATGACTGCCTCTTTGGCGATAGATGGAGTGGTTACAATATAAACTAGGTCACCGTCCTTAATTTCCACATAACGGTGGCGACCAATCGACATCTTGCGAAGACCGTTGATAGGCTCACCCATACGACCTGTCTCAAGGATAATCAACTCATGGTCTTCAAAACGAGACATATCTTTTGGTTTAATCAAAAGACTCTCGTTAGCTAGAGACAATTTCTTAAGGCGAATAGCAGTACGGACGATATTTTCAATATCAAATCCTGTCAAGACCACACGGCGGCCTGTTGCATCCGCAGCGTCAAACACCTGCTGGATACGAGAGAGGTTGCTAGCTACTGCTGCAACAATGATACGACCATCCCAGTCTGCAATGGTTTGAGTGATCTCGTCCCCAACTTCACTTTCGCTAGCCACTTGGATATTACTGTCCGCATTGGCTGAATCGCTAAGAAGAGCCAGAACTCCATCACGACCGATTTCTGCCAAACGAGCGAAGTCTGTCGCATAGGATTCACTAGCTGTCTGGTCAAATTTGAAGTCGCCTGTATAAACGATGCTACCTTCAGCTGTCTTCAAGACCACACCCAAACTTTCTGGGATAGAGTGGGTCGTACGGAAGAAGGACACAACAGTCCCTCCAAAATCAATCTCCGAATCCTCATCAATAACATGGAAATCATTGAATTTCTTAACTGTGTCATTTCCTTTGACAAAGAGTTTTGCCAACTCAATGGTCAGCTCAGACCCAAATACAGGTACCTTAGCTTCAGCCAAGAGATACGGAAGAGCACCAATTGCATCCGCATGACCGTGGGTCAAGAAGACCCCTGCGATACGGTCGCTATTTTCAAAAAGGTAATCCATATTGGGAATGACCACGTCCACCCCTAGTTGTTCATTTTCAGGGTACTTTAGACCTGCATCCAAAACGAAAATAGACCCATCGATTTCAGCGATATACATATTTTTCCCATTTTCACGTACACCACCAAGTGTTGTTAAACTGATATTACTCATTTTTCCTCCGAAAGCTTAGTTTATCTTGATTATAGGGTTGCTTGCCCTTTTATTCTAAAAGCACTATCACTTTTAGCCGAATCTTTTCCTACCATTATACCATTTTTTTGATGATTTTCAAAATGAAGATTTGTTTTCAAAAAAGAGCTGGTTTCCCAACTCTTTCCTATCTGCTATTCTTTTTCCATTAAAAAGTCATAAATTTCTTGCACAGTACCCAGCGCCATCATTTCTTGATCTTTGACGGTTTGTTTGAGATTTTGGTAAATCTGACTTTCTCCGATTTCTCGCTTCGGAGCTTCTTTATTGACTGTCATGACACCATCTTTAATCATCACAAAGCCTAGCTCTTCAAACACTTGAATCATCTTGACCAGCAAGATTTGTTGGATATTGAGATAAGTAGCCAAATCTTTCAGCTTGTAGCGAATATCAAACTCTGGAAACTGGTAAATAGTCTTGTACAATTTGGCAAACTGCTCTCTAGTCCCATAGCCTGTCAGATAATAGACCTTGTCAATATCATTTTTGAAATAGACAGCAGAGAAATTCTGTTCCTGAAAAATGGTCTTCAGCTGAGTAATATCTTCAGGAATAGTTTTTACGACAACAGCTTCACTAGTCGCTAAATCTGGCAGTTCTCCAGCAAAATCCAAGACTGGAATCCCCTCTGGCAAGACTGCATTTTTCCCACGAATGTTAAAGAGTTGAACACCTTCCACACGCGCATCCACCATCATCAACTGGAGGGCAGTTTGGCCATTCCATTGGTTGACAGATAATTTGACTGCCAGCTCTAGATTCTTGGTTTGAGAAAACTCTGTCGCCCATCTACCTTGTCCAAATGCTACCACTTCAAAACTAGCTTCACCCTTGGAAATTTTCAGCTTGAGATGGGCATTGCCTGCTCCCATAGTACGGGCACTTTCGACCTGAAAATCCTTAATATAAAAGACAGGTTTCTGATTGTCCATTCCAAAAGGTGCCAAACGTTCAAAACTTTTGACTGTTTCCAAGCTAAGTGCTTCCAAATCCAGTTCTTCATCTAGATTTAACTTGTTCTTGCCAGCAGCATCTGCGCCTTTTTCACGAACATAGTCTTCCAAGACCTGAGATAAATCTGAGAGTTTCTCCACTTCCAGCGTCATTCCTGCTGCGCCAGCATGGCCTCCAAAGGCTATGAAGAGGTCTCGATGAGGATCCAGAGCCTCAAAAATATCGACCGCTTCCACACTACGAGCACTACCCTTGGCACGACCTTCCTCTATATTGAGAACGATAACTGTCTGCCCTAGTTCTTCCAACAAACGACCAGCCACGATACCCAGAACCCCAGGATTCCAGCCTTCCTTGGCCAAGACCTGAACCTTCTTCTCAGGATCCACCATGGTCTTAGCTTCTTCATAGATAGACTGGACGATTTCCTTGCGCTCTTCGTTTTTCTGATGAATCATGAGGGCAATCTCATGGGCTTCCTCATCATCAAAGCCAGTCAGCAAATCAATAGCAGGATTGGGATCATCCAAGCGGCCCAAGGCATTCAAACGAGGGGCAATCTGGAAACCAACTGTCTCTTCTGTCACTTCGTTGGCGGCAATCCCAGCCATATCCAACATTTCTTGCAGACCAATTCGTTGAGTATGCCCCAACACTTCCAGACCATACTGAACCAAGATACGGTTCTCATCTGTCAAACTAACCATATCAGCAATGGTACCAATAGCAACCAAATCAAGCAATTCCACTTGTACTTCTTCCAAAAGGGCACAAGCCAGCTTGAAAGCCACTCCACAACCAGCCAAATATTTGAAAGGATAGTTCGCATCCGGATGTTCAGGGTGGACAATAGCATAAGCATCTGGTAAGGTTTCAGGCATGGAATGGTGATCAGTCACAATGACATCCACTCCCATAGACTGGGCCAATTCAATAGCTTCATGACCCGCAACCCCATTGTCCACCGTCACAATCAAGGAAATCTCTTCTTGCTCGATAAAGTATTTATAGACACTGGCATTAGGGCCATAGCCATCGGTAAAACGATTTGGCAAATAAACACGGCACTCAGCTCCAAGCTGTTCCAAACTTTCCTTAACAATAGAAGCCGAAGTCATACCATCCGCATCATAATCACCGTAAACGAGGATATTTTCCCCTTCTTCAATGGCCTGACGAATCCGTTCCACTGCCTTGTCCATATCATGGAGCAGATAAGGGTCATGCAAGTCCTCCAAGGAAGGTTCTAAAAACTTCTTCAGACTTTCTTGGTCCTGAATCCCTCTCTCAAATAATAACCGAGCCACCTCAGGACCCAGTCCAGCCTTCTTGGCTATCTTTGTAAAATCCGCATCTTCTACTTGCGGGGCAAACTGCCATTCATAAGTAGGTGTTATCAAAAAGACATCCACTCTTTCTAAGAATTCTATCGCTTCATTATAACACGATTTAGACGTTTTCTCTATCCAGATTGCTTTTTTATAAAATTTTAGTGAATTTTTTCAGATATGATTTGACAAGACAAATCTTTTGGTGTAGAATCATGTTATAAAATCTAACACAAAGGAGATTCCTTATGGCTTTAGTAGAATTTGAACACGTCGAAAAATATTACGGAGATTACCATGCACTCCGCGACATCAATCTCCGTTTTGAAAAAGGGCAAGTTGTTGTACTCCTAGGTCCTTCTGGTTCTGGTAAGTCCACTCTTATCCGCACCATCAATGGTTTGGAGGCTGTAGACAAAGGAAGTCTTCTAGTAAATGGTCACCAAGTTGCTGGTGCCAGCCAGAAAGATTTGGTGCCCCTTCGCAAGGAAGTCGGCATGGTTTTCCAACATTTTAACCTCTATCCGCATAAAACAGTGTTAGAAAACGTAACACTAGCACCCATAAAAGTTCTAGGAATTGATAAAAAAGAAGCTGAAAAAACAGCCCAAAAATATCTGGAATTTGTAAATATGTGGGACAAGAAAGATTCTTATCCAGCCATGCTTTCTGGTGGACAAAAACAACGGATTGCCATCGCACGTGGACTCGCTATGCATCCTGAACTCCTCCTCTTTGATGAGCCAACATCTGCTCTTGACCCTGAAACTATCGGCGATGTTCTAGCGGTTATGCAAAAATTGGCCCACGATGGTATGAATATGATTGTCGTTACCCATGAAATGGGCTTTGCCCGTGAAGTTGCTGACCGCATCATCTTTATGGCTGATGGAGAGGTTTTGGTAGATACGACCGATGTCGATGACTTTTTCGACAATCCAAGCGAACCTCGTGCCCAACAATTTCTCAGCAAAATCATCAACCACGAAAGTGACAAAGTCAAATAAGGAGGCGCCTATGAAAAAGAAATTCTTTTTATCAGCATTATTGATTAGCCTTTTCGGTCTTGCTGCTGCAAAACCAGTTCAGGCTGATACCAGTGTCGCAGACATTCAAAAGAGAGGCGAGCTGGTTGTTGGTGTCAAACAAGACGTTCCCAATTTCGGTTACAAGGATCCCAAGACAGGAACCTATTCTGGTATCGAAACTGACTTGGCCAAGATGGTAGCTGATGAGCTCAAGGTCAAGATTCGCTATGTGCCTGTTACAGCGCAAACTCGCGGCCCCCTTCTAGACAATGAACAGGTCGACATGGATATCGCGACCTTTACCATCACAGACGAACGCAAAAAACTTTATAACTTTACCAGCCCATACTACACAGATGCTTCTGGCTTTTTGGTCAATAAGTCTGCCAAAATCAAAAGTATTGAGGACCTAAACGGTAAAACCATCGGAGTTGCCCAAGGTTCCATTACCCAACGCCTGATTACCGAACTGGGTAAAAAGAAAGGTTTGACCTTTAAATTCGTCGAACTCGGTTCCTATCCAGAATTGATTACTTCTCTACACGCTCACCGTATTGATGCCTTTTCCGTTGACCGCTCGATTCTGTCTGGCTACATCAGCAAACGCACAGTACTACTAAATGATAGTTTCAAACCATCTGACTACGGTATCGTTACCAAGAAATCAAATACAGAACTCAACGACTATCTCGATAACTTGGTTAATAAATGGAGCAAGGATGGTAGTTTGCAGAAACTTTATGACCGTTACAAGCTCAAACCATCTAGCCATACCGCAGATTAAGGAGGACACCCTATGACAGATTTATCATCTTGGACTGCCTATTTTCAGGATTTTGGACAATTTTTCAATGGTTTCCTCTTTACTCTTGCCCTAGCGATTGGCTCCTTTATCCTCGCCATGGTCTTAGGAATCTTCTTTGGAGCCATGTCAACCAGTAAACGTCCAATTTTACGCATTTTAGCTCGCATCTTTGTTGAATTTTACCAAAATACTCCCCTCTTGGTGCAGTTTGTTATCGTTTTTTATGGCCTACCTCTTATCAGTGACCACACCATCATGATTCCAATTTATTGGACAGCTGTACTCTGTGTAGGACTCTATCACGGCGCCTATATCGCTGAGGTGATTCGCTCAGGTATTCAGTCGATTCCTAGCGGTCAGATGGAGGCCGCCTTGTCGCAAGGTTTTACCTATATCAGTGCTATGCGCTTGATTATCTTGCCTCAGGCCTTCCGTATTATTCTCCCTCCTTTGACCAACCAAATCGTCAACCTCATCAAGAACACCTCTACAGTCGCTATCATCTCTGGAGTGGATTTGATGTTTGTTACCAAGTCTTGGTCGGCTCTTAACGGAAACTACATTCCAGCCTTTTTAGGCGCTGCCCTGCTCTACTTTTCTCTTTGCTTCCCTGTTGCCCAGTTTGGTCGCAAGATGGAGCAAGCCAACAAAAAAGCCTATTCACTTTAGGAGGTTACTATGGAATCCATTTTAGAAGTTTTGACCCCAGATAACCTAATCTTTATCTTTAAAGGATTTGGCTTGACCCTCTATATTTCTCTGATTGCCATCGTCCTCTCTACCCTCATCGGTACGGTGTTAGCCGTCATGAGAAATGGCAAAAATCCTGTCTTACGTATCATCTCCAGCATTTATATCGAGTTTGTGCGTAACGTTCCCAACCTCCTCTGGATTTTTACTATCTTTTTGGTTTTCAAGATGAAGTCCACTCCAGCAGGAATCACTGCCTTTACTCTCTTTACCTCAGCAGCCCTAGCTGAGATTATCCGAGGCGGTCTCAATGCCGTAGACAAGGGGCAGTACGAAGCAGGAATGTCACAAGGATTTACTTCTGCACAAATCCTCTACCACATCATTCTCCCACAAGCTATCCGCAAAATGTTGCCAGCCATCATTTCTCAGTTTGTTACCGTGATTAAGGATACCAGCCTCCTCTACTCTGTTATCGCCCTACAAGAACTCTTTGGAGCTAGCCAAATTCTCATGGGCCGTTATTTCGAACCAGAGCAAGTCTTCAGTCTGTATATCCTGATTGCCCTCGTCTACTTCAGCTTTAACCTAGCAATTTCTAGCCTGTCTCATATGCTGGCCAAACGTTGGCAACAAGCTGCAGAATAATACTCTTCGAAAATCTCTTCAAACCACGTCAGCTTCACCTTGCCGTATATATGTTACTAACTTCGTCAGTTCTATCCACAACCTCAAAACGGTGTTTTGAGCAGCCTGCGGCTAGCTTCCTAGTTTGCTCTTTGATTTTCATTGAGTATAAACAGCCACTCTCCAATTCAATTGGAGAGTTTTTTGATGAGAGTAGAGCATATTTATAGACCTCAATTTGACACCATACTTTTTCTATGATAAAATGTAACAAATTTATTTACAACAAATCAAATCTAAATGAAATGGAATTTTTTATGAAATCACTCAAAGGAATACTCTTTATCATAGCTAGTTTTGTCTTGACTATTTTGACTTGGATGAGCACTTCTCCCCAATTCATGATTCCAGGACTAGCTTTAACAAGCCTATCTCTGACCTTTATCCTAGCCACTCGTCTCCCCCTACTAGAAAGCTGGTTTCACGGTTTGGAGAAAGTCTACATTGTCCACAAATTCACAGCCTTTCTCTCCATCATCCTACTCATCTTTCATAACTTTAGTATGGGTGGTCTGTGGGGCACTCGCTTAGCTGCTCAGTTTGGCAACCTTGCCATCTATATCTTTGTCAGTATCATTCTTATCGCCTATTTAGGCAAATACATCCAATACGAAGCTTGGCGATGGATCCACCGTCTGGTTTACCTAGCCTATATTTTTGGACTCTTTCACGTCTATATGATAATGGGCAATCGCCTCCTCACATTTAATCCTCTAAGTTTTCTTGTTGGTAGCTATGCCCTTTTAGGCTTACTAGCTGGTTTTTATATCATCTTCCTTTATCAAAAGATTTCCTTCCCCTATCTAGGGAAAATCACCAATCTCAAACGCTTGAATCACGATACTAGGGAAATTCAAATCCATCTTAGCAGACCTTTCAACTATCAATCAGGACAATTTGCCTTCCTAAAGATTTTCCAAGAAGGTTTTGAAAGTGCTCCACATCCCTTCTCTATCTCAGGCGGTCACGGCCAAACTCTTTACTTTACTGTCAAAAATTCAGGTGACCATACCAAGAATATCTATGACAATCTTCAAGTAGGCAGCAAAGTAAGCGCAGACAGAGCTTACGGACACATGATTATAGAAGAAGGACGAGAAAATCAGGTTTGGATTGCTGGAGGTATTGGGATCACCCCCTTCATCTCTTACATCCGTGAACATCCTATTTTAGATAAACAGGTTCACTTCTACTATAGCTTCCGTGGAGAAGAAAATGCAGTCTACCTAGATTTGCTCCGTGACTATGCTCAAAAAAATCCTAATTTTGAACTCCATCTAGTAGACAGTAGGAAAGACGGCTATCTTAATTTTGATCAAGAAAAAGTGCCCGAACATGCAAGCGTCTATATGTGTGCTCCCCTTTCTATGATGAAGTCACTTGCTAAACAGATTAAGAAACAGAATCCCAAAGCAGAGCTTATTTACGAAGGATTCAAGTTCAAATAACCATTCATACTCTCCTGGAAATTCCCAGGAGTTTTTTCTGTCCAAACACTCAAAAAAACACTGCCAGATTTCTAGCAGTGTTTTGAATTTCATTTATCTTAGTAGACTGTTCTTTCAGTTTCTACATCAAAGAAGTGTGCTTTGTTCAAGTCAAATCCAAGTTCAACTGTTGCACCTGTTTGCAAGTAGTCACGAGCGTCAACTTTGGCAACAAATTCATCTTTACCAACTTGGCAGTAAAGGTGAGATTCTGAACCAAGCAATTCTGATACAGAGATAGTCGCTTTTACAACTGAATCTGGGAATGTTTCAAGGAATGCTTCTTCTGCATTCACGTCTTCTGGACGGATACCGAAGATCAATTCTTTACCTTCATAGCCTTTTTCACGAAGTACTTTCAAAGCACCTTCTGGAACTTTCAAACGGAAACCGTCTGAAACAATTTCGCTACCAACCAATTTCACGTTGATGAAGTTCATTGCTGGGCTTCCGATGAATCCTGCAACGAATTTGTTAACTGGGTTTTTGTAAACTTCTTGAGGAGAACCGATTTGTTCTACACGTCCGATAGTACCTGTACCAGCAGGGTTCTTAGTTGCTGACATGATAACGATACGGTCTGCAAGTGTCATCGCTTCTGTTTGGTCGTGAGTTACGTAGATAGTTGTAGCCCCGATACGACGGTGGATTTTAGCGATTTCAGCACGCATTGATACACGAAGTTTAGCATCCAAGTTTGACAAAGGCTCGTCCATCAAGAATACTTTTGCGTCACGGACGATCGCACGACCCATGGCAACACGTTGACGTTGACCACCTGAAAGGTCAGCTGGTTTACGTTCCAAGAATTCTTTTAATCCAAGGATTTCAGCTGCTTCTTGCACACGTTTGTCGATGTCTTCCTTGCTGTATTTACGCAATTTCAAACCGAAAGCCATGTTGTCATAAACAGTCATGTGTGGGTAAAGAGCGTAGTTTTGGAATACCATGGCGATGTCACGGTCTTTTGGAGCTACGTCGTTGACAACCACGCCATCGATAGACGCAGTACCTTCTGTAATATCTTCAAGACCTGCAATCATACGGAGAGTAGTTGATTTACCACATCCTGAAGGTCCTACGAAAACGATGAATTCTTTGTCTTTGATGTCCAAGTTGAAATCTTCAACTGAATAGTGTTCGCTGTTTGGATATTTTTTGTAAATATTTTTAAGATTTAATTCTACCATGAGGTGAACTCCTTTTGTATTTTGATAGTTTTATTATAAATGAAAACGCTTAACTTTTCTATGGCAAGATGACCAAAAAAACAAAAAAGTTCTGTGCAACTTGCACAAAACTTTAGAGAATATCTGGTAAAATCAACTGATAACACAAGGTCAGGTCGGTCAATTCCTTCAACTGAAGCCCTGTCAACTCTTCCCATTTATCAATCTTGTATTGAAGAGAATTGCG
This sequence comes from Streptococcus mitis, assembly GCA_032481955.1. Classification (GTDB taxonomy): domain Bacteria; phylum Bacillota; class Bacilli; order Lactobacillales; family Streptococcaceae; genus Streptococcus; species Streptococcus mitis_DQ. Next base: position 22,671 of record JAWERV010000003.1, read on the forward strand.
GTGCAGGTAGAGTTGTTGTGCTGTTTTAGTCAGAACAGCACTATTTTCCCAAAGAGAGAGAATGATTTCCTGAATCTGGTCTTGATCCAAAATCATCTGGTGCAGGCATTCTTTAATGACTCTCAGGTCCACAAGTCTTTCCCCCATACTCCAAAGATAGAGCTGAGAAAAAGTATGAACACCTTGGTGACCCTGACGCCACCAAGTCTTAAATAAATCCCGCTCCGCTTTGATCAAGTCTGATAGGGCTTGATGTCCCGTCTGAGACCAAACCTGTCCTAACATGATAGAGAGACGAAGTCCAAAGTCGTACTCCACCGCTTCAATCGTATCACTTAAAATAGCTCGTACAGAAGTGTATTTGTCTTGTTGAAGCACGAAAACATAATCCTGAGCTCCGACTTGAAGCACCGCCTGACAATTCGGAAAAAGAGTCTGCATCATATCTAGCCAAGAAGCTAGATTTTCCTGCTGAAAATAGGACAGATGGCAATAAACCAACTGAATCTTTTTAAAAGCTTGTGGTGCTTGTCCCTTGCCCTCAATCAGAAAAGAATACCAAGGATTGAGCGAACGAGCCTGCTCCTGCTGGGTCAAAAGGGAAATCAACTGCTTCTCACGCTCGCTGAGCCCAGCTTCCTCCAGCAAAATCCACTGCTGAGAAGCTAAAGGGAGAGTAAGATAGCCCTCTTTCTCTACTGGTTGGTCTGAAATCTGAGCCTCAGGAAACCAGTCTTGTAGTTCTTTTGCCATCATGTCCTAGCCCTCCACTTTTTGGATGCACCAAGAAATTAAGCTCTCAAGACGTTCCAGATTTTCAGTCATATGGAGATAACCCACGACTGCTTCAAAACCTGTGGACATGCGGTAAGTCACCACATCAGCATTTTTAGCCTTGGTATGGCTATTAGTATTGCGGCCACGTTTGTAGATTTCTTCTTCTTTTTCCGTCAGGACTCGCTCCTCCAACATAAGGGAAATCAGGCAAGCCTGAGCTTTGGCTGACACATACTTGGTCGCTTCTTGGTGGAGTTTGTTGGGTTTGGTCATACCTTTGAGGATGAGGTGGCGGCGAATATACATAGAATACACCGCATCCCCTTCAAAGGCTAGCGCAATCCCGTTAATGAGATTGACATCAATCACGTGTCCACCTCACTCCATCCTTGGTGTCAAGGAGTTTAATCCCTTGAGCAGCCAATTGGTCACGGATCTGGTCCGCTGTCGCAAAGTCACGATTAGCACGCGCTTCTTGGCGTTTTTGGATCAAGTCTTCAATCTCTGCATCCAATACTTCCTCAACAAAGACAATCCCAAAGACTTCCAACATATCTGCAAGAGCTTGCTTGACACTTGCATCATAGTTACCTGAGTTTATCCATTTGGCCATTTCAAAGACTACTGTAATACCGTTAGCAGCGTTAAAATCTTCATCCATAGCCGCTACAAACTTATCTTTAAAAGCTTGTAATTCTTGATCATCTACAGTTCCTGTAAATGGTTTCTCGTAAGTATTTTTGAGATACTTGAGATTAGTCTCTGCATCACGCACTGCCTTTTCCGTAAAGTTGATAGGCTTACGGTAATGTTGAGTCGCAAAAAAGAATCGAAGTACTTGCCCATCAAGAGTTTTAAGGGCATCGTGCACTGTGATAAAGTTACCCAAGGACTTGGACATCTTGACATTATCGATATTGACAAAGCCATTATGCATCCAGTAGTTAGCAAAGGTCTTACCTGTTTTTGCTTCTGACTGGGCAATTTCATTGGTGTGGTGTGGAAACTCTAGGTCGGCTCCGCCACCGTGGATATCGATGGTATCGCCCAAAATCTCTGTTGACATGACCGAACACTCAATATGCCAGCCCGGACGACCAGGTCTCCAAGGACTATCCCAAGAAATCTCGCCTGGCTTGGCAGCTTTCCATAGGGCAAAGTCTACAGGATTTTCCTTACGAGCCGTTTCTTCATCGGTACGACCTGAAGCACCTAGTTCCAAATCTTCCAAGGTTTTGTTAGCCAACTTGGCATAGTTGTGGGATTTTTCCACACGGAAATAGACATCCCCTTGGCTCTCATAAGCAAAACCTTTTTCAATTAAGTCTTCCACAAAGCGAATAATGTCATCCATAAACTCCACCACACGCGGATGGCGAGTCGCAGGTTTGACACCCAAGGCCGTCACATCCTCACGAAAGGCAGCGATATACTTGTCCGCAACCTCCTGAGGTGTGATATCCTCTTCCTTGGCACGGTTGATAATCTTATCATCCACATCCGTAAAATTGGAAATATAGGAAACCTCGTACCCACGGTACTCAAAATAACGACGAATGGTATCAAAAGCCACCGTTGAACGAGCATTTCCCACGTGGATATAGTTATACACCGTTGGCCCACAAACATACATCTTAACTTTGCCGTCCTCAATCGGGACAAATTCTCGCAAATCACGAGACATGGTATCATAGATTTTAATCATAAAATAATAGTCAGGAAAGCTAAAATCCAAGAACAATTGGTTTCATCACTGACAGTTCAATTGAATTTCAGTCCGAATATCTCTACACTTCGGAATCCCTTGCTCCTTTCTCATTCAGATAAACCACCTGAGTCTGTTTGACAAAACCAATTTTTTCATACAAACGTTTGGCACCTACATTGCTATCTTCCACGGCAATCTGAAATTCCTTATCATTTTGCTCAATTAGTTGGTTGACAAGGGATTTTGCTAAGTAGCTTCCATAGCCTTTTCCACGTTCAGGTTCCGATATTGCTAAACCGTAGAAATAATTCGTATCGCTCGATAAATCAACCGTGCAAGTCCCAATAACCTGACCATTTTTTAACAAAATATATAAGCGACTTTCTGGATCCTTCAGAGCTTCAGCGACATATCTATCCACAACTTCTCTCGATTCATGTTCCTCTGAAAATGCCTGAAATTTTAACTGACTGATTTGCTCCTGATACGAACTATCTGCTAACAAAACTTCAAGATTGGAAATCTTTGCTAACGGATAAGGTCTTCTATCCTTACCTAACCAGGTTTCTGTATCTTCATCCACGATCAATCCCCAGTTGCTAACAAAATCAGGATGGCAGTCTAGAAAAACACGCTCTGTCTGAAAAGTAACTGAATGAATCGGAAAAGAAACTGTTTCTCTCTCAAAACCAGTAAACAATGCACGCGCAATTCCCTGACGGCGATAATTGGGATGAATCAGTATCGTCACCTCCACATCTTGGTCATCAGCATAGACGGTTAATAGACCAACAAGTTCGCCTTTTTCATAATAAAGGAAAAAGGCGGGCATGTTTTGGTCAAAATTAAGCATGTTAGAGAGATAGGGATCACGATAGGTACCGTCATAGTTTTGGCAACACTTAATTAGTTTTTTCGCCTCAGATAACTCCTCTTGGCTTAACTTGTTTCTTGCTTGAATCATATAGGTATCCTCTACAAACCAGACGATCTGTGACTAGCTTCTTTAGCCTGCTCGAGTTTATTGACGTAGTACTCTCGTTTTTCTTCAACTTCGTGAATGATCGGCTCATCCTTCTTACCATGTACACGGACAATCTTGGCAGGAATACCGACCACTGTCACATCACTAGGTACATCTGCTACAACAACTGCTGCAGCACCAACCTTGGCATTTTCACCGATTTCTACTGGTCCAATGACTTGGGCATGGGCTGATATGAGCGCTCCTTTACGAACAGTCGGATGGCGTTTGCCAACATCCTTCCCTGTTCCACCAAGAGTAACCCCGTGATAAAGAAGAACGCCTTTTTCAACAATCGCTGTCTCTCCAATCACTAAGCCAGAACCGTGGTCGATAAAGACACCTGAATCGATCTGAGCTCCTGGATGAATCTCAATCTGAGTCCAAAAGCGCCAAAACTGACTGTGCATACGAGCCAAGAGTTTGAAGCCATGCTTCCAGAGAAAATGTGAAAGACGGTGGGCAGCCAAGGCCTTGACACCTGGATAAGTCAGCAAAACCTCCAAAGTGGTGCGGGCCGCTGGATCATTTTCTTTTACGATATCAATGGTTTCGCGCCACCATCCCATACATTTCTCCTTTTCTTATTCTGAATCTTTTGGTGTTTCTGTAAATTCTTTCTTAGGTTTGTGATCCTTGTGATGACGTGGGCGGTAAGGTCTCTCAGACTTTTCGCCTTTTTCATCACGTTCAGGTTTTGGAGGACGAGGAAGAAGGGCTTTCATAGAAGCATCCACACGTCCTTTTTCATCAATCTTGATAACCTTAACATCAACTTCATCCCCGATGGCTACCAAGTCTTCGACATTATTGGTACGCGTCCAAGCCATTTCAGAAATGTGAACGAGGGCATCTGTCTTATCAAAGAGGTTAACAAATGCACCAAATTTCTCGATACGAACGACTTTAGCACGGTAAACTTCATCCACTTTGGCTTCACGGACCAAACCAGCAATAATCTCTTTGGCACGATTGATGGCATCTTGGTCACTAGAGTAGATAGATACATTTCCTTCTTCATCGATATCAATCTTAACGCCTGTTTCAGCGATAATCTTGTCGATGGTTTCTCCACCCTTACCGATGACAATCTTGATCTTGTCCACATCAATCTTGATGGTATCAATTTTCGGAGCAGTTGGAGCCAATTCTGGACGAACTTCTGGAATGGTTGCTTCAATCACATCAAGGATTTCAAAACGCGCTTTCTTGGCTTGAGCAAGAGCCTCAGTCAAGATTTCTGCAGTGATTCCTTGAATCTTGATATCCATTTGAAGTGCTGTAATCCCGTCACGAGTACCTGCAACCTTAAAGTCCATATCTCCAAAGTGATCTTCCAAACCTTGGATATCTGTCAAGACTGTATAGTTATTCCCATCTGAGATGAGACCCATGGCAATCCCTGCTACTGGCGCCTTGATTGGCACACCACCAGCCATAAGGGCAAGAGTTCCAGCACAGATAGAAGCCTGAGATGAAGAACCATTTGATTCCAAGACCTCAGCTACCAAGCGGATAGCATATGGGAATTCTTCCAAACTTGGCAAGACTTGAGCAAGAGCACGCTCACCAAGAGCACCGTGACCGATTTCACGACGACCTGGCGCACCGTAACGACCAGTTTCCCCTACAGAGTATTGAGGGAAGTTATAGTGGTGCATAAAGCGTTTCTTGTACTCTGGATCCAAGCCATCGATGATTTGAGTTTCCCCCATCGGAGCCAAGGTCAAGACAGAAAGGGCCTGAGTTTGCCCACGAGTAAAGAGACCAGAGCCGTGCACACGAGGAAGGAAGTCAACAACCGCATCCAAAGGACGGATTTCATCGACCTTACGACCGTCAGGACGCACCTTGTCTTCTGTGATCAAACGGCGCACTTCAGCGTGTTCCATTTGTTCCAAGATTTCAGCCACATCACGCATGATACGGTCAAATTCTTCGTGGTCTGCATATTTTTCTTCGTAAACAGCAGTTACTTGGTCTTTGACTGCTTGAGTTGCAGCTTCACGAGCCAATTTTTCTTCTACTTGAACTGCCTTTTGGAGGTCGCTGTTGTAGGCTGCGATAATTTCAGCTTGCAAGTCAGCGTCCACATGAAGCAATTCCACTTCTGCTTTTTCTTTACCAACTGCCGCAACGATTTCTTCTTGGAAGGCAATCAATTCTTTGACTGCTTCATGCCCTTTAAGAAGGGCTTCCAACATGATGTCTTCTGACAATTCTTTGGCACCAGACTCTACCATATTGATAGCGTGTTTAGTTCCTGCTACTGTCAATTCAAGGAGAGATTGCTCTGCCTGTTCTTGACTTGGATTGATGATGATTTGACCATCTACATAGCCCACTTGTACCCCAGCGATTGGTCCGTCAAATGGAATATCTGAGATAGAAAGTGCCAAGGATGAACCAAACATAGCTGCCATTGGTGCAGAAGCATTTTCATCATAAGAAAGCACGGTGTTGATAACTTGCACTTCATTACGAAAACCTTCCGCAAACATAGGACGGATTGGACGGTCAATCAAACGCGCAGTCAAAGTCGCATCCGTTGAAGGACGTCCTTCACGTTTCATAAAGCCACCAGGAAACTTCCCAGCCGCATACATTTTTTCTTCGTAGTTGACTTGAAGAGGGAAGAAATCCCCAGTTGCCATCTTCTTAGACATTACGGCCGCAGTCAAGACAGTTGACTCACCGTAACGTACAACAACAGAGCCATTTGCCTGCTTAGCAACCTGACCAGTCTCTACAATTAACTCACGACCCGCAAAAGTCGTTTGAAACACTTGTTTTGTCATTTTCATCCCCTTTGGATTGATAATATTATACGTCTTGCCTACAAAGATCAAGATACAAAGCCGTTAAGCAACTCAAAGGAAAATAGGAAATCGGACGACGGAGCGACTGCTCCTAGGCAGATTTATCTTTTTCCAAAGAGTTGTAGGTGTGTTCAATTCTCAAGATACTAAGGGCGTGAAGAATCCCGTATGAAAATAGGAGATTGACGCAGTGTACCATGTACACTAGGAAATCTATCTTTTTCACTAGGGATTTAGCCCGTGTTCAATTCTCAAGATACCAAGGACGTCAAAAGCAAAGTAAAAATAGGAAACTGACGAAGTCTTCGATGAAGACAAGACAGTTTATCTTTTTTACACAGCTTTTCGGCCGGGTTCAATTACACAAGATACAAATCATTAGAAAGGTTTGATACTAAAGTATCTAAATCTTTCACGCTAATCGCTATCAGGCGATTAGCTAAATGCTTTACTAACTCCCTCGTCAAATAATATCAATTTGACTCGCTCGTGTCGCTCTTTCCTACCGTTAGTCGTTAGAAAGATTTAATGCTAAGCCTTTCAGTTTAAATGCATTATTTTTTTAATACCCTCATCTTTGTATCAAGTACGTACAGAGTCTATTTTATCATATTTTTCTTAAAAAGTGCGGTCTTTACCATTAAAAAGGAACCATTCCCCTCACTTGAGAAGAATGGTTTGCTTTTTATTATCCTAAAGACTGATGATTAAACAAGGCATGAGTTGCTTGGTGGATGTGTTTTGCTGTATCCGCATTGTTCATAGTGTAGAGATGCACACCGGCAACATCCTGAGTTACCAAGTCCACGATTTGGTCCACCGCATAGGCAAGTCCTGCTGCTCTGAGCGACTCAGGGTCATGCTCATACTTGTCTAAGATGGCTTTAAATTTGCGTGGAAGATGGATATTCTCACAAGTCTTCAAGAGACGGAGAGCCTGATTTCGATTCAGAATTGGCATAATCCCTGCATGAATAGGAACATCAATCCCAGCCAAGATGCACTTGTCTTGGAAATCATAGAAGCGCTCATTGTCAAAGAAAAGCTGAGTTACGAGGCTCGAACAACCTGCATCCACTTTCTTCTTAAGATTTTGGATATCTGAAATCTGATTTGGTGAATCTGGATGGCCTTCTGGATAACAAGCACCAACAATATCAAAGTGAGGAGCTTGTTCCTTGATAAACTCAATCAAGTCGGTTGCATAGCGGAAATCCTTCTGTGGCTCCACATCTGGAATAATATCCCCACGAAGAGCCAAGATTTTCTGCACCCCAACCTTGTCCAAATCGGCAATGGTTTCAGCAACCTTGTCCTTGGTCAAATAGATGGCTGGCAAGTGAGCAATAGTCGGAATCGCCAAGTCATTTTGGATAAAGTCAGCCAAACGAACCGTCGTTTCCTTGATATTAAATTTATTATTGCTGGCAGTTACACTGATAAAGTGAGGTGCCAACTCCTGCATATCTTGAAGAGCAGAAATAATCTTATCATTACCCACGGCTGGGTTTGGAGGGAACACTTCAAATGAGAGTGACGGTGTTTGGCGTGACATAGTCCTTATCCTTTTCTTTTTGATTTCATTTTGAACAACCGTTGTAGGGAGAAATCTAATCTTACAATTTCTCACGCGCAGCTTTAGCTGCTTCAACAAGGCGGATCAAGCTTTCTTTTGTTTCTGGAATACCACGTGTTTTCAAACCACAGTCAGGGTTGATCCAAACTTTCTTGCTTGGTACTTTAGCAAGGATGGCTTCGATTGTGTTGTCGATTTCGCCTTCATTTGGCACACGAGGTGAGTGGATATCGTAAACCCCAGGTCCTACTTCTGTTTGGAAGTTTTTCGCTTTGAGTTCGTCCAAGATTTCAAGATTTGAACGGCTCGCTTCAAAGGAAATAACATCTGCATCCATGTTGTCGATAGCTGGGATGATATCTGTAAATTCTGAGTAACACATGTGAGTGTGGATTTGTGTATCTGGCGCTACTGTTGAGTGTACCAAGCGGAAGGCAGGAATTGCCCAGTCAAGGTAGTCTTCGTACCAGTCGCTACGACGAAGTGGCAATTTTTCACGAAGAGCAGCCTCGTCGATTTGGATGATTTTCACACCAGCAGCTTCAAGGTCAAGTACTTCATCCTTGATAGCAAGGGCGATTTGAAGAGTTGAATCCTTGATAGAGATGTCTTCACGTGGGAATGACCAGTTAAGAATTGTAACAGGTCCAGTCAACATACCTTTAACAGGTTTGTTTGTACGACTTTGTGCATAGCTAGACCATTTAACAGTGATAGGGTTAAGACGAGTTACATCACCCCAGATAATTGGTGGTTTCACCCCACGCATACCGTATGATTGTACCCAACCATTTTTAGAGAAGAGGTAACCTGACAAGTTTTGGCCGAAGTACTCAACCATGTCATTACGCTCAAATTCACCGTGAACAAGGACATCAAAGTCGATATCTTCTTGCCATTTGATCCATTCATCAATTGTTTCAGCAAGGAAAGCGTCGTACTCTTCTTGAGACAATTCACCCTTACGGTAAGCCAAACGTTTCGCACGAACTTCTTTTGTTTGAGGGAATGAACCGATAGTTGTTGTTGGAAGAGCTGGAAGTTTGAAAGCTTCTTCTTGGATAGCCTCACGTTCTGCAAAGGCTGGCAAACGAGTGTAGTCTGCATCAGTCAAACCAGCGATACGCGCACGAAGTTCAGCATTTTCACCCACACGCTCAGTCGCAAAGAGTTCTTTGTTAGCTGCAAGTGCTTCTTCACCTTGACCATTGCGGATAGCATCCAAATCACGAATCTCATCCAATTTTTCAACTGCAAAGGCAAAGTGGTTCAAGATTGCTGGTTCAAATTCTTCATTAGCTGTTGTAAATGGAACATGAAGAAGTGAGCATGAGCTTGTCAATACAATGTTTTCAGCTGGGATTTGCTCAAGAACAGCCAAGCTCTTTTCGTAGTTATTACGCCAGATGTTTTTACCATTGACAATACCTGCATAGAGAGTCTTGTCAGCTGGGAAACCACCTTTAACGAGTTCAAGAGTTTTCTTACCTTCAACGAAGTCAAGACCAATCGCATCAACAGGCAAGTTTACAAGGTCAGCGTAGACATCACGAACGTCTCCGAAGTAAGTTTGAAGCAAGACTTCAAGACCTTTTTTGTCAGCCAAGAGTTTGTTGTAGAGATTCAAGAAGAGATCTTTTTCTTCAGCTGTCAAGTCTTTTACAAGAGCAGCTTCATCCAATTGGATGCGAGTTGCACCAAGTTCAGCCAATTTTGCAAAAACTTCTTGGTAAGCAGCCGCTAAGCTGTCTACGAAGTCTTCTGCTTTCACGCCTTCTTCAAAGTCTGACAATTGAAGGAAAGTGAATGGACCTACAAGAACAGGACGAGTGTTCAATCCAAGTTCTTTTGCTTCTTGGAACTCATCAAAAATCTTGTGACCCGCAAGTTTGACTTGAGTGTCTTTTTCAAACTTAGGAACGATGTAGTGGTAGTTGGTGTTGAACCATTTCTTCATTGGAAGGGCGCGAACGTCCCCTTTTTCTCCTTGGTAACCACGCCCCAAAGCGAAGTAGCGCTCAAGGTCAGACAAGTCCAAGTTTTGAACTGAAGCAGGTACCACGTTGAAGAGGAAGGCTGCATCTAGGAAGTTGTCATAGTGAGAAAAATCATTTGATGGAATTTCAGTGATGCCTTTTTCTTTGACAATATTCCAGTGTTTAGCACGCAAGTCTTTTGCTGCTGCAAGGAGTTCTTCTTCTGAGATTTCTTTTCTAAAGTATTTTTCAGTTGTAAATTTTAATTCGCGGAATTCGCCCAAACGAGGGAAACCGATGATTGTAGTTGACATGATGTGTCCTCCAAAATTTGTTGTTGAAACTATCTTAACAGAAAAGAAAGCGTCTGTATAATTGTAAAAAATTAGGCTTTGATATAGTTTGAAACTATATCTCTGTTTTGAGCAAAAGAAAAAGACTTGAGACAAATGCCTCAAATCCTTTGTGTAGCTTGTTTTATAGCTGTATTTCAGTTAGACGGTTCAAACGCCTTATTAGTAATTCTTATAAGTGACTATGGCTTGTTATTAGAAAAGACTATAATACTCTTCGAAAATCTCTTCAAACCGCGTCAACGTCGCCTTGCCGTACTCAAGTACAGCCTGCGGCTAGTTTCCTAGTTTGCTCTTTGATTTTCATTGAGTATGAGTCTACTCTAATCAACTCTTTTCCTGTTCGAGTGGGACGACTACTAGTGTCTTTCCTAAACTGGCTAAGACTTTTAAGACTGTATCCAACTGAGGGCTAGTCTTGCCTGTTTCCATCCTAGCTATGACAGGCTGGCTCACTCCACTGAGTTCCTCTAGCTTTTTCTGGCTGATTCCTTGCTCATGTCTGGCCTCAATCAACTCACTCATGATAGCCACTCGCATATCACTTTCAAGGATTTCCTTCTTGGTAAAGAGTTCAGATCGGACATCCTTCCAGTTACTCCCAATAGCACTATTCTTCATCACTTAACCCTCTTTCTATTAAGTCCTTCAGTTCACGCTTGGCTTTTTTAAAATTATAACTCAAAAGTTATTAAAAGTAAATCTGAACACTCATAAAAAGAAGACCTTAGAAAAATTCCAAAGGTCTCATCTTTATGATTCGAAAAAATTATGGGAAGAGTTATAAATTGAAGGCAATCCTTACTATTATTCCAGCTCTATCCCCTTCTCTCGTAGATTTGCCAGACACTCCTCATAGTAGGTAGCATCATGCTCACTATAGATAGGACTTCTCAGCTTTTCCTCTACTAAGTCTTAATAAGGATCGCAGGTCTTACCTCGGTAGTTCTTGTCCAGCCACTCTGGACTGACCTTAAAGCCTCGTTTAATCATCTCCTCCATAATCAAGTCATGATAGGAATAGAGACGATAGGGCGAGTGGGTAAAGACATAGTCCACCGTTGCATGCTTTCTGTCCCAGCCATTGCCACGCAGGGCGCAACACTCTCGATGTTGCCCCAAAAGTTGAGGACGGGGAAGTTGTGCGATTAAAGTCTCATGCCAAAGTCTCATGGGAGTCTTCTTTCAACAAAGTAGAATGTTGCAGATAAGCATTTGGGTAACGTTCAAGCAACTCTCTCGTTTTAGCAATCACATCTTCTTTGGTGGCATGACCAGAGTGATAACGCTCCAGTAAAAACATATATTCCTTGCGTTCAGTCTCCGTTGCTTTCTTCTTGAAATAGCCCCAAATATGCTGAAAGGCATTGCAGACCTGACCCCTGTGTTCTGGGATTTGACAGGCACGGTCAATCATCTCCTGAACTAGACTCGCCTCCACCTCTTTATTCTTGAGATACTGACGAATCTCATTGTAAATATTGCTAGAATGACTCAAAACGAGGTATTTGTTTCTCGCCCAGAGTTGCTGGCAAAGGGCACGTTTGTTGTTATTTTCCATATTTCTCCTTACTTTCTACTAGTTCCCCGGAAATATAGAAACAAAGTTGTATCTTAAAAATGAGTGGAATATGAGCGAAAAAGAAATAATAATTACTAACTGTATGAAACTTTTTCTTCTTCTAAAAATTTCCTGACTCTTAGGAAACAAAGTAATAATTCTCTTTTAGTTCTCGGAAACGGTCAAACCCTAGAATACCCTCATTTTGTAATCTGCCTAAAACGACGCTCGGATGAATGTCTATCTCCTCAGAAAAGCGAAGAATATCTGACTTATCAAACTTTCCTTTTTTGACAAAAGCTTGATAGTCTTCCGGTCTAATCAAGAAATCTTTTGCAAACTGGTCTGCCTGTTCCTCAGAATGTCGGTAAGATGCGCTATTCCCATCATCAGATGAAAAGTCATTTTGTAAAATATGTCCAATCTCATGGAAAAGTGAAAACCAGAAAATATCGGATACTTTGTTTCGATCCGTGAGTAAAAGTAAGGCACTGCCATTACTGAATTTTTTAGTCGCTCCATTCAGATTGGCATTTGGTAAGGCAGGTAGACCGACTAGGACAACACCACAGTCTAACAAAATATCAGACAAACGTTGAGTAAATTCTTCTGGATCTTGTCTGGTCAACTTTCTCAAAGCAGGCAAGCTTCTTTCTAGCTTTCTACGATTGAGCTTGATAGTTGTTGTATCACGTGCTTTTTTAGACGCCAACTCCAACATAATATTGGAATTCACTATACTTTTAGTCGTGAACTTACGCGTATTCCGATAGCTGACTAGATGATTAAAAGATGTAAGATTTTCTAGACTTGCCACACCTAGAATCTTGCGAAGCTCGACAATCTTTTCCTTCAAGCTATAGCGTTTGTCTGGAACGTAGCCTTTTTCCCTAAAATACTTGAAATCAATCATCTCACAGATTTCTTTCTCGCTACCTTCTTCAAGCTCTCTTTCCTCTGCAATCTCAGCCACTTTTACATCATAAGCATTCTGAAGATTGAGCCAAGTTTGCATGGAAACTCCGCTTAGCTTAGCTAACTTATGAGCCGTTTCTTTACTGATGGACTCCTCAGCATTGACGAGCTTGCTGACAGTCTTTGCCGAAACTCCCAAACGCTCCGCAAATTCCTTCTGCGTTACATTATAATCTTCGATTAACTCACTGACATACTGACCTGGATGAAAAGCAATCAGGTTCTTGTATTCAACAATTTTATTACTCATAGTGATTGCTGACCTCCTCTATTTTTAGGATTTCGATTTCAACGGGACTTGGAAACACCTTTTCTAAATCCTCCTCACGAAATTCTACAATCAACCGATAGGAACTCCTTCGACCATCTATATCCAAAGCAAACTGTCCTTGTCTCTTTCCCTTAAGTCGGTGAAAGTGATACTTAGGAAAAGCCGTCACACTAGCCAAAGAATCCGCCGCTTCCAAAAAGTTGATCAACTGATGCAACTTTACCGCAACCTTTTCCGAAAAATCCTTTTTCGCTCTCCTCAGCTCTGTGCACTGCTTTTTAACAGTTTTGTTTGTATAGATAAGCTTCATATGTCCCTTTCTGTATAATTAAATTACCTTTTAGGTAATTTAATTATATCATCTTTAGAAAACAAAAACCAGCCAAAAGTTAATTTGGCTGGGATTTCAAATCTGATAGATGTATCTAACTATTTCCCCATCACCCTTTAAACTCTTTCAAAAACTTTTTGAGTTCAGCATCGGCTTCTGGTGTGGTTCCGTGTAGTTGACCGAGCATTTCAAGTAAAGAAGCTGTTTGGTTTTGGATTGCTTGATTAGTCATGTTAATCTTGCTGACGATATCTGTCAGTGGCTCGACTTCTTCTTCCTCAAAGGTATCTACATAGCGAGGGATATTGAGATTGTAGTCATTTTCGACGATTTCTTCATAGCTTGCCAGATGGGCAAACTTGTCAATCTCTTCACGAGACTTGTAGGCTTCCAGAATCTTCTCGATATGAGCATCCGTCATGATATTCTGATTTTTCCCCTTATCAAACTCCTTAGAGGCATCGATAAAGTAGACATCACGATTGGTACGATTCTTTTTGAGAATGATAACCGTGGTCGGAATACTAGTGTTAAAGAAGATATTAGCAGGTAGACCGATAACCGTGTCAATAGCTCCTTCTTCTAACAAGGCCTTGCGAATGGTTCCTTCCGCATTTCCACGGAAAAGAACACCGTGGGGAAGGACGATAGCCATGACTCCATTATCCTGCTTGAGATGGTAGTAACCATGCAAGAGAAAGGCAAAATCAGCCTTGGACTGGGGTGCCAGTTTCCCAAAAGGAGAGAAACGAGGATCCGCCATAAAGCCAGAGCTTGCTGACCACTTGGCAGAGTAGGGAGGGTTCATGAGAACACCATCAAAGTTAGTCGGTTCTTGAGTTGGCCAGTCTTCATCTAGTGTATCGGCATTGTGGAGAAATTGATTTTCAACAGGAACACCGTGTAGAATCATGTTCATCCGAGCCAAGTTATAAGTCGAAGTATTGAGCTCCTGACCAAAGTAGACCACTGTCTGCGGTTTATGAGAGTATTTCTTGGCATTGAGCAAGAGAGAGCCAGAGCCCATAGTCGCATCATAGATAGTAAAGCCTAGCTGGTCCTCACGACCCAAAAAGGCAATCTGAGTCATAAGTTTGGCAACAGGCTGAGGTGTATAGAACTCACCAGCCTTCTTACCCGAGTCAGTCGCAAACTGACCAATCAGATACTCATAAGCATCTCCCAGCATATCACCAGCATGACCAGCCACATCTAGCACAGCCAACTCTTTCATGACTGCCGCCACCGTTTGGTTTTGCTTTTGCGGAGTCGCCCCTAGCTTTTTGGAATAGAGGTCAATATCTTCAAAGAGGTTTTCATAGAGTTCATCACTCTGCTCAATATCTCGAAAAACCTGAGCCAAATCTTCCAACTGGAAAGAGTCCCCTCATTGACACGCGCTACCAGAGCCGTAAAGGTCAACTCAGGCTTGATACTATAGTTGAGTTCGCCCTTCATAACTGCAAGAAGATCCTCGTGAGTATCCGCATCCTCGTAGTAGTTACGATAGACCTCAAGGGCAGCCTCTAGACTCTCACTCCCCTCCTCCATAGTCTCCGCCACGAAAAAGAGCATCTTATCTGACAGATACTTATAAAAGACCATGCCCAAGAGATAGGACTTGTAGTCATTAGCATCCATCTTAGAGCGGAGAACATCCGCTGAGTTCCACAGGGCTTGATAAAGCGACTGGGAAGTTTGTGTTGTTTCCATAATGTTTCTTTCTAAGTTTTGAAATATAATTGTTAAAAGTTATCCCTAATCATCTAGATAAACATATCCTGCAAGAGTTTCTTTTTCAGTGTTCTTAGCTGAGAAATTTTTTCTTGATAAGAGTTGATGAGGTTATCAAGGTTTGAGAAATAGGAGCCGATGGCTTGTTGTTCTTTAATAGTTGGAATAATAATTGAAATATTCATAAAATCATCAAAACTAATATTTAACAATCCATCCATTCTAGCACCCGATGAAATGAGTTTCCCTAATTCTCGATCTGGAATTTTTGTTGAAAACATAATTTCAATAAACTTTGAATCGGCTAGTTGATTAACTCTAAAACTGTGATAAACCTTTGGAACAAGTGCTTCTTCATATTCCTGTAGTTCAAAAACAACTCCATATTTTGCTAATTTTGAATTACCATGGTTATATGATAGTTCTCCTTTTTTTAACAGGGTATAGTTTTTTTGCTCTTTTCCAGCAATATTAGCAGAAAATCGGTCAATTTGATCCATCCAACCGCCTGATGCAGAAATTGTTAAAGTTGGCAAATCCATTCTTCCATCATTCCCCTGAACACGATGAGCGACATCTTTTAATTTAGACTTTTCCCACTCACCATCAAATCCATCCAAACGAATCTCAGGGACTGTCTGACCAGCTTTGGGAAACATCTTGAAGAGCATGGTCTCCTTAAAAGATTGATAGTTGGCGAGATTGTCCTTGTAGCTGGCAAGCAGATCGTCAAGGGTGCGGAATAGGGAGCCTATGGCGGATTGTTCGGAAGAGTCTCGCGAATAATTAACAAAAACTTGTTTAAGGAGCGAAAAATGCCTCTTATAGCCTTGACTTTTTGGAATATAATTTTGAGTTAGGTAATACAAATAATCTCTTTTCAAGATAGTTGATTGCAAAATTTTTATTCCATCAGTAGCTAGAAGAAAAGGGGCCTTAGGTCGATATAATGATAAAGTATGATCTCCAAAAAGAATAACACTTTTGTATTTTTCAAATGGTCGGTCGTCAGAATAACCTAAAATTGGTATATCCCCTTGTTGTATGACTTCATACTTCCCTAAATCACTTACAACACTTTTAATATACATTCTTGTACTTTCTGACCTTACAATTTCACCAAATATTTTTTTTCAAAATTCTTGTTAAAACCATCTACTCTGATTCTAGGAACACTCATTTTTTCATTTCTCCCATCTCAATATTTTACTGATTTCATGAAGTTCCTCAGAAAATCTTTCTGAATCCAAGGCGTTTTTCAATTCTTCCTCTTTTATTTCTACAATTTCTCCTATCTCATTATAAACAAATTGATCAATAAATTCTTCTTTAAGAAGTAAGGAGGTTGCTCTAGAAAAACCTAAATTTTGCAATTCTACCACTTGACGATCAGTAGTCCCATACTCTAAATAATTAGACCACTCACTATCAATCTCTATGCCTTTCTCAATAAGTAATAGAGTATAATTCGTTATATAATTTTTTATTTTAAATTGAATTTTAGTATTTATGTCACCAATAATTTGATTAATCAACGCATTTATATGTTCTCTATTAAATTTATCAAAAGTAATGTAGAGATTTTTTTCTATCTCTATCTCTCTGGGATTCCCTTTGTTATGGTAGTAATTTGTCATATAATTAATAATTTGATTGAGCGATATACCGCTAATCCAATTTGACATCAATGCAGCTAAATATTTAAGTTGACTTTCTTTTTTTAACAATGGACGATTCCCACCGCTTTCTAAATAAAGCCAATCATATTTTTGACATAGTATTTTCAATATTTCAAAACATGCATCATAGTCAAAACTATTTGGAAAAGCAGTAGCTGAGCTAGTCAAAATTTTATTTTGCGAGTCTAGGTTAATATTAATACTCTGTTCTATAATTTTTTCAGGAACTTCTAATTCTGAACGTTTTTTCTTTAACGTTTTTCTACCATTATCGCCTATTTTCTCTAAGAATTTATCTTTTAATATTGAAGAACTCTCAACAATATCTTGGTATAAAAGTATATTCGAATACATTTCCAAAATTTTCTTTTCAGAATCTGTTAAATTCTTATTGGTCAACGGCGCATTATTCAATACATTATTTATATTTTTATAGAGATTTCGATTGCTGTTTTTTAATAATATAGGAGTCTTTCGTTCAATTGTTCTTTTCTTTAAAATTGCAAAGTCACTATCTTTCCAATATCCTTTTTTATCAACTACATGACAGCAGAAGATATTCCCACTTAGATCTATAGTCAATCTACCAGCCCTACCAGACAAATTCCAGAAATCAATATCATCCATTTTTCGTTGCCCTATTTTTTCGGAAAAAATAAAGATATTTTTGGCTGGTAAATTCACTCCCTCTAAAAGTGTTGATGTACAAAATAAATATTTTATAACCCCTTCTTTGAACAATTCCTCAATTCCTTCTCGAATTGTCTGTGGCAAATTTCCAAAATGATAAGCAACCCCCTTGCGTAAACAATCTATCAAGTAATACTCTTTATGGATGCTTGTAGAGACTATTTTTATCAGTTTTTCTAATTTCCCATTATTTAAATCTGGCAAACTCTGTGCAAAATTCACTGAAAATTTTAAAGTATAGTTCACAGTGTTACAATATACTATATTTTGATGACTCCCTCCCAGTTTTATAAGGATTTCTCTTATATTCGCATCTTCAGTTTTAAAGTAATTTAATCCTTCTAAGGCATACTCTGTTTGATCTTCTAAAAGCATTATAGATTTTTTATTAAATGAATCAATGAAAAATTTATTCTGTGTCACTGATTTTTCACCAATTGCCATACTTTCTTCCTGACTGCTACCAAAAAGTTTTAAAAAATCTTCTACATTTAGAATATTAGGAGAAGCAAAATAGATGTTAACACTTTTTCTTTTAGCTTGAGCAATAGAATGATATAGTAGTGGTGCACGTGTATCATCATTTAACAACTTTTGCGCTTCATCAACAAATAAATATCCTATGGAAGGATTAGAAACTTCAGCAAAATATGAAATTAACCTCTCTGGAGTAAATACAAAGATATAACGCTTATCTTTTTTCTTGTACAGTAATGGTATTTGCGGATAAGAAATAATTTCATAGCTATCATTTCCTAGTTCGTTTTTTAGTTTCAAGGTCACTTGATGTATTAATGCTCTGGTCGGAACTACGATAGCCATATTTTCACTGGAGTTTTTAGTATCTATAATATATTTAATAAACGACTCAATTACAAAAGATTTTCCAAAAGATGTCGAACCAGAAAAGCTGTAATGATTACTATCTTTTAAGTTCTCAAACAACTTATATTGAGCATCTGTAAAGATATATCCTTCTTTAGGTGACTCTTGAAAAACTTCCTTTATTACTTTATCAACAATAATTTCATCATTCATTTCACCTTCTGGATTTACTATATTTAGAGATGGAAAATTTCCCATTTTTATCAAAGCACTTGAAGCAAAAGTTTTAAAATCAGGATTTTCTTTTATATTGGGCAGTTCATTACAAAGCGCTATAATCTTCAAAACTAAATTTTTTGCCTTCGAATTATTACTTCTAGATAGAATATCAGTGAATCGCATTAAATCATAAAACTCTTTTTCATCTATACTGCTACTACAAATACTATTAAATAAAAACTCACCGTAACTCTTTTCAATTTTAGTAATTAAATAAATTAAATATTCATCACAAAGTGCCTCTTCTGTTAACTCTTCTATAAAGTTCATTAACTTAACAACTCCTTTAAAATCATTTCCCTATCATCTTCAATATTAGCAAAAGGTAAAACATAAATGTAAAAAGTATGTCCAAATAATTTATAATTTTCTACATATTTGTTAATATTTTTAATTTGTTTTTTTGTCACTTCTATAATTTTGTCTTTGATAACTTCTCGAAAATCATTATTAGATAATTTTTGCAAATCAGTATAGTTAAACTCAAATCCAACAAAAATTCCAAAAGCATCATCTACATAAAAACCTGACTTAGTTGATGGATAAATAATACTTTTTAAAAATAGTTTCTCATTTTCATCTTCAATTTCTCTATCAAGATTTGAATTTAATAACCCTCTCTCAAACATTATTCCACTTTTATCATTATCTTTTTTATTTTTACCTTTTTTGAAATCACTTATGGACTCAAAAGCATGTCTTAATCCATCGGTTAATTTTTTCTCAACCTTTGATTCTCCAAAAATTAAATGATAATTTCCATCAACTAATTTTAAATAATGTAAACCGTCAGCTCCATTTACATACATATTTTTAGCTGTTTTAAGTTCTAGCTTTGATAAAATTTTAGGCGCTCCAAGATGCCCTTCCAAAAAGCAATATAAAAAAAATTCTCCAAGCTCTCCTTTATTTTCTGTATAATCCCTAAATTTTTCTCTAGCCTTTTTAGATAGAGCTAATGGCTTATCTTTATATTCTTTATTTATTTTTCTGGATAAAGCAAACTCTGCAACTGATTCTAATAATTGTTCTGTTGCGTTTTTATAGTCAAAATCATTTGCATTTATAATAAAAGAAAAAACTTCTAGTTTATTATTTGATGAAATATCAAATGTTCCAAGATGAGTTGTAACATCTTTAATTCTTATTGAATTACTATTAATTTTCATATTATTTTTCCGTATTACATTCTATCTCCCAACCCTCAACGGCTCAATGACTTCCTCTACTAGCTGGGTATAGGCTTCCTTGATTTGTTTTTTATAGAGGAGAGGATTGAGGGCATCCGCCACCTCTAGCTTATAGTCCTGATAACGCTGGCTCTTGGTCAGCTGGCTTTCTCCTAGTTGTTTTTTAGCTCCCTTACGGTAATGTTCGACATAGTAACGGAGTTCATCCTCTCCGACATACCAGTGCTTACTAAAGACTTGGATATGTTGCTGGATAACCGCCTCTATCATCTGATCCAAGATATTTACGATAGACTGACCGCGATAGCTTTCTGGATGTTCTTGTACCTCTCTCCACAGTTCAGTGATGATCTGGGCAAGATTCGGATTGGTCTTCTCAAGACTCTGAATATAATTATCCACGGCTTCCTTATCTTGAGCGCTTAGGTTCTTTTCTTGACTCTGACCTTGTTCAATCAAACTTTGGATCAAGGTTAGGATATAGGCATAGTTAATTTCGTCCACTTGGATAGACTCCAGTTCATAGTGGATATCAAGCGGCTCTCCATCGTCATCATCCTCTACTCGACTTTTTAATTCTGCAAGGACATTTCGATAAAGTCCCAGATACCTTTCCAACTTTTCTCCATCAAGTCCCGTATGACTGTAAAGCTCTTCCTCATCATACTCTTTATACACTCGGATAGAGGCTAGGTATTTATCAAAGGCTTGATAGGTTTTAGCTAGTTTCCTCAACTCAGGCGTAGAGACTTGCTCAAAATCTAGACCATTCACATAGTCATCAGTAGCAAGATTTTTGAAATCACTGCAACTCCGTAAAAAGTTCCTCTTTTCTTCTTCCCAGCTTGGGGCTAGGACCTCGTTTTCTCCACCATTTGAGTAGAGTTTGAGTGCATTATCCACTGCTTCCTTAAAAGCTAGGGGCTTTTGGAAGGTGATGATATGACCATAGGTCTTACTAGAAACAAAGATACGGTTGGTTCGGCTAAAAGCCTGAATCAAGTCCTGCGGTTGCATGGGTTTTCGGTCAATAAAGAGAGTCGATAGACAAGGGGCATCAAATCCCGTTAAGAGACGATTGACTACGATAACTAAGTCCAACTGCTCCTTGCGATAGAGGGATTTGTCCTGCTTTCTAGCTAGACGATTATTGACATCCGTATTAAAACCACGCAGATCCGCCATGGTAAAGTGGGTATCAAACTCTTGGTTGTAGTCCTCTAAGACTTTCTTCATGTGGTCTTGGTTGGCTCTTGAGTCTTCTTCATTTTCTGTGACCGAGTAGGTGATGGTCGCCTTTGGAAAGTCTGGAAGAACCTGCTTAACCCTCTCCGACACCTTGACCCTCGTCTCCCCAGCCTTGACTCGTTTGAGCAGGTCATAGTAAGCTTGGGCTTGTGGGATTGACTTGACGGTCAGGATAGCATTGTAGGTCTTACCAACTCCTTTTTGGAAGCCTAGCTGTTGACGGGATTTATTGATAATGGCATCCAAGACTTCCAGCATATGCTCCTCATCCTCGTAGACAGTATCTGGTATGTCATTTTCAGATTTATCCGTGATGAGGGTATTGCGATAATCCACCTTAAAGCCTAAAACTGCGCCATCATGGATAGCTTCCTTGACTGTATACTCATGGAGACGGTCTCCATACTGTTGTTGGGTGGTTTGGGCTAGGTCACCGACCTGCTGGCGTTTATTTTCCTTAAAGATAGGTGTGCCTGTAAAACCATACCAGAGCGACTGTGGGAAAAAGGCCTTAATATCTTTTTGTGTTTGAGGTGTTACGGCACGGTGGCATTCATCCACGACAAAGGCCACTCGAAGACCCTTGATTTTGTCCGCATCTCTTTGGTAAAGACCTTGGTCAAACTTGCGCATCATGGTAGTGATTTTCTGGATAGTGGTCACCACGACACGCTTATCATTACTACCTAGTCGCTTGACCAAATCATGTGTATTGTCCGTCTCATCGATATCGATGACATCATTGGTCGCATAAGAGAGGAAGGATGATGTGGTCTGTTGGTCCAAGTCCCTGCGGTCAACGACAAAAATCGTCTTTTGGATGGATGGAATCTGGAGGAGATTCCGAGCTACCTTATAGGAGGTCAAGGTCTTCCCTGAACCTGTCGTGTGCCAGACATATCCTGATGCTTGCTGGCGAGAAGCTTCTTGCACTGCTTCGATGGCGTGGATCTGGTAAGGACGCAGAAGGATAAGAGCCTTCTTACTATCATCAAGGACAGAATACTGCATAACCATCTGGTGGGCACGAGGAATGGAAAGGACTTCGTGGGCAAAACTGGTCAAGCTCGTTAAGGGTTGGTTATCCTTATCCACCCACTTGGTTAGAAATTGCTTGTTGAGTTTATTTTCACGAGCTGCAGCGATATAGCGTGTGTCTACCTTATTGGTCACAACAAACATCTGTAAGCTAGAGTAGATGCCACGGAACTTACCTTCGCGGTCATATTTTTTAATTTGATGAAAGGCATCTAAAAAAGCAACTCGGGGACTTTTAAGCTCGATTTGAATCATTGGAAGACCATTGATCAAGAGGGTCACATCCAACCTACGGTCTTGATCCTGAGGAGTTACTTTGTCTCTCACGACTTGATTGATAACTTCATAACTAGACTTGCCAGCTGCGATATTATCTCGCCAAATGACAGATAAACGGATAGTCCCCAAACTAGCATCTTCTCTCTGAACCTCAACCTTGGCAATGCCATTTTCGCCTACCAACCACTTGGCTGCATCATAGTAGCTAACAAAGTTCAGTTGATTCTTTATCTGGCGTTTTTCCTGTTCTGTCAGGGGATAATCTGCCAATAGAGCCACATTGTTCTGGGCTAGCTTTTCAAAGAAATTTTCCCATAATTGCTCTTCTGTTTTGAGGTCTTCTCTATATGTCCATTGACTTTCCCCAGTTACCAGTTGGCTGATCAGTTGTTTTTCTATCTCCAGTTCTGGTTTTACCTGTATCATACTCTCTCCTTTGCTACTTGTCTGCTCCCTTTATTATAGCATGTTTAGTCTCAAAATCCATCACTCTTCCCATTGCAAAAGCAATCTTCCCCCTTTATCCTCCAAAATATGGTATAGTAGAGTTATACTATCTATGAGGAGTTTACATGTCACAGGATAAACAAATGAAAGCTGTTTCTCCCCTTCTACAGCAAGTTATCAATATCTCATCGATTGTCGGTGGGGTTGGGAGTTTGATTTTCTGTATTTGGGCTTATCAGGCTGGGATTTTACAGTCTAAGGAAACCCTCTCTGCCTTTATCCAGCAGGCAGGTATCTGGGGACCACCTCTCTTCATCTTTTTACAGATTTTACAGACGGTCGTCCCTATCATTCCTGGTGCCTTGACCTCAGTGGCTGGGGTCTTTATCTACGGTCACATCATCGGGACAATCTACAACTATATCGGAATCGTGATTGGCTGTGCCATTATCTTTTATCTGGTGCGCCTCTATGGGGCTGCTTTTGTCCAGTCTGTCGTCAGCAAGCGCACCTATGACAAGTATATCGGCTGGTTGGATAAGGGCAATCGTTTTGACCGTTTCTTTATCTTTATGATGATTTGGCCCATTAGCCCAGCTGATTTTCTCTGTATGCTGGCTGCCTTGACCAAGATGAGCTTCAAGCGCTATATGACCATCATCATTCTGACCAAACCCTTTACTCTCGTGGTTTATACCTACGGTCTGACCTATATTATTGACTTTTTCTGGCAAATGCTTTAACACATAAAAAATCCGTTTGGTTTCCCAAGCGGATTTTGTGCTTTATTTTGAAACTTCTTTTGCAAGGACAAAGTTCCCAAGTGTGGCAGAACCATTTTCTGCAACTGCTGGAGTCACGATATAGTCACGCACATCTGGCACTGGTAGGTAACCATTGAGAAGAGATGTAAATTTCTCACGGACACGGTCCAGCATGTGTTGTTGAGCCATGACCCCTCCACCAAAGACAATCACGTCTGGGCGGAAGGTCACTGTCGCATTGACCGCAGCTTGAGCGATGTAGTAGGCTTGGACATCCCAAACAGGGTTGTTGAGTTCAATATTTTCCCCACGTACACCTGTACGAGCTTCCAAACTTGGACCAGCGGCATAGCCTTCCAGACATCCCTTATGGAAAGGACAAACACCCTTAAACTCTTTTTCAATATCCATTGGGTGTCTAGCTACATAGTAATGGCCCATCTCAGGGTGACCCGCACCACCGATAAACTCGCCACGTTGAATGACACCTGCACCGATACCTGTACCGATTGTGTAGTAAACCAAGTTTTCAATACGGCCACCAGCATTGTTACGGGCAACCACTTCACCATAGGCAGAGCTGTTTACGTCTGTCGTGAAGTACATTGGTACGTTTAAAGCGCGGCGAAGGGCACCGAGTAAGTCCACATTTGCCCAGTTTGGTTTTGGAGTTGTTGTGATAAAGCCATAGGTTTTTGAGTTTTTATCAATATCAATTGGACCAAATGAACCAACTGCAAGACCAGCAAGGTTGTCGAATTTTGAGAAGAACTCAATGGTTTTATCGATTGTTTCGATTGGAGTTGTTGTTGGAAATTGTGTTTTTTCTACAACGTTAAAGTTTTCATCACCGACAGCACAGACAAACTTTGTACCGCCCGCTTCCAAGCTTCCATATAATTTTGTCATGATAAACCTCTTGTTTTTATTTTCTTTATTATAGCATATTTCGAAAGTCTAAATTTCTCTATTTTTTAGATTTTCCTCTGTAAATCTTACCATTCAAGCAAAAACGAACAAACATGTCATTTGTTCGTTTTCATTGTGAGAGGGAATATTGTACTCAATGAAAATCAAAGAGCAAACTAGGAAGCTAGCCGAAGGCTGTACTTGAGTACGGCAAGGCGAAGCTGACATGGTTTGAATTTGATTTTCGAAGAGTATTAGATTTTCACTTCGATCACAGCATCCCCCTTAGCAACTGAACCTGTTGCGACTGGAGCTACTGAAGCGTAGTCAGCTGTATTTGTAACGATAACCATTGTTGTATCATCAAGACCAGCTGCAGCGATTTTGTTTGAATCAAATGTTCCAAGAACATCGCCAGCTTTCACCTTGTCACCTTGAGTAACTTTTGCTTCAAAACCTTCACCGTTCATTGTTACAGTGTCGATACCAACGTGGATCAAGACTTCAGCACCATCAGTTGTTTTCAAACCAAAAGCGTGTCCTGTTGGAAAGGCAATTGAAACTTCAGCATCAGCAGGTGCATAGACCACGCCTTGGCTAGGTTTCACAGCGATACCTTGTCCCATAGCTCCACTTGAGAAGACTGGGTCATTGACATCAGCAAGAGCGACAACATCACCGACGATAGGAGTTACAAGTGTTTCATTTTGAAGGGCTGCTGGAATGTTGCCAGTTGTTTCTTCTTGAACCAAACGTTCTGTCTCTACTTCAGTAGCAACCTCTTTTTCATCCTCATAACCAAACATATAAGTAAGAGCGAAACCAAGGGCAAATGATACGGCTACCATGAGAAGGTATTGGGCAAGTTGTCCGTTACCGATGTAAAGCATTGTACCAGGGATGATAGTGATACCATTACCAGTACCAGCAAGTCCAAGGATAGAAGCCAATCCACCACCGACTGCACCAGCAATCAATGAAAGGAAGAATGGTTTACGGAAGCGCAAGTTCACCCCGAAGATAGCAGGCTCTGTAATACCTAGGAAGGCAGAAAGAGCAGCTGGGAAAGCAAGTGTTTTTAGTTTTGGATTTTTAGTTTTAACACCAACCGCAACAGTCGCAGCACCTTGAGCTGTCATAGCAGCTGTGATGATAGCGTTGAATGGGTTAGCATGATCAGCAGCAAGCAATTGCACTTCAAGCAAGTTGAAGATGTGGTGCACACCTGACACGACGATCAACTGGTGAACCCCACCAATCAAGAAACCACCAAGACCAAATGGCATGCTTAAGATCGCTTTTGTAGCGATAAGGATGTAGTTTTCAACGACGTGGAAAACTGGTCCGATGACAAAGAGTCCAAGGATAGACATAACCAAAAGTGTCACGAATGGCGTTACCAAGAGGTCGATGACATCTGGAACAACCTTGCGGACAGCTTTTTCAAATTTAGCTCCGACAACCCCGATGATGAAGGCTGGAAGAACTGAACCTTGCAAACCAACAACAGGAATGAAACCAAAGAAGTTCATCGCTGTTACTTCACCACCTTGAGCAACTGCCCAAGCGTTTGGAAGTGAGCCAGAAACAAGCATCATACCAAGAACGATACCAACGGCTGGATTTCCACCGAATACACGGAAGGTTGACCACACAACCAAACCTGGCAAGATGATGAAGGCTGTATCGGTCAAGATTTGTGTGTAAGTTGCAAAGTCACCTGGAAGTGGCATTTCAAGAGCGTTGAAAAGACCACGCACACCCATGAAGAGACCTGTCGCTACGATAACTGGGATGATTGGAACGAAAACGTCACCGAAAGTACGGATAGCACGTTGGAACCAGTTGCCTTGTTTAGCAGCTTCTGCCTTCATGTCATCTTTAGATGATGTTGGTAAGCCAAGTGCAACAACTTCATCGTACATTTTATTTACTGTACCAGTACCAAAGATGATTTGGTATTGACCTGAGTTAAAGAAAGCACCTTGAACTTTTTCCAAGTTCTCAATCACTTCTTTATTGATTTTTCCTTCATCTTTGACCATGACACGAAGACGAGTCGCACAGTGGGCAACACTGTTGACATTTTCACGTCCGCCCAAGGCATCGATGACTTTTTTTGCAATTTCCTGATTGTTCATTTGCAAAAATCTCCTTATATAAAATTTTGTTCTTTTCTGAAAGCGATTTTATCCGCCCTACGACTTTTATTTTATCATCTTTTAGAAATATGTCAAGCGTTTTGCAGAAAAAATGTTGTTTCCACATAGTATCCTTGTCTTGGTTTGATTGATTTTGACTAATTTAACAGATATTCCTTAAAAAAATAAGTTTAAAATCTTTATTATCAGGATTCTATTTCATTATCTTTCATATTTTTGTGAAAGTTTGACTGATTTTCTGCATTTATTTTATGACAATCGTTTGACAGTTTTTCCTCTTTTTTAACATAAAAGGCTTGCTTTTTTCCCCGAAAACGGTTACTATTAAAAGTGATAAGATTTTTGGAGGAATGAATGAATGGAATGGACTACTGAGCGTCGTTACAGACTTTACCAAGATTGGACGCAAGAAGAAATTCAACATATAAAGGAAAATATGGCTCAATCTCCATGGCATACTCATTACCATGTTGAGCCAAAAACAGGACTTCTCAACGATCCAAATGGCTTTTCCTACTTTGATGGGAAGTGGGTTGTTTTTTATCAAAACTTTCCTTTTGGTGCAGTCCACGGTTTAAAATCTTGGGTGCAATTGGAAAGTGAGGACTTGGTTCACTTCACAGAAACTGGTGTCAAAGTTTTGCCTGATACTCCATTAGATAGCCACGGTGCCTACTCTGGTTCTGCCATGCAGTTTGGCGATAACTTATTTCTATTTTATACAGGAAATGTCCGCGATGAAAACTGGATCCGTCACCCTTACCAGATTGGAGCTTTGATGGATAAGAATGGCAAGATTACAAAGATTGATAAGATCTTGATCGACCAGCCAGCAGACTCTACTGACCACTTCCGTGATCCACAAATTTTTAACTTCAAGGGTCAATACTATGCCATCGTCGGTGGACAGGACTTGGAGAAAAAAGGCTTCGTCCGTCTCTACAAAGCTATTGACAACGACTACACAAACTGGCAAGCAGTTGGCGACCTTGACTTTGCTAACGACCGTACTGCCTACATGATGGAATGCCCAAATCTGGTCTTTGTAGGGAAGCAACCTGTTCTTCTCTACTGTCCACAAGGATTGGATAAGAACGTTCTAGACTACGATAATATCTATCCAAATATGTATAAGATTGGAGCTTCCTTTGACCCTGAAAATGCCAAAATGGTTGATGTGTCTCAACTTCAAAACATGGACTATGGTTTCGAAGCCTATGCAACTCAAGCCTTCAACGCTCCTGATGGACGTGCTCTAGCTGTTAGCTGGCTTGGATTACCTGATGTTTCATATCCATCTGACCGTTTTGACCACCAAGGAACCTTCTCTTTGGTCAAAGAACTCACTATCAAAGACGGCAAACTCTACCAATACCCAGTCGCAGCTATCAAGGACCTTCGTGCCTCTGAAGAAGCCTTCTCAAACCGTGTTCAAACCAAGAACACATACGAACTTGAACTCAACTTGGAAGCCAATAGCAAAAGCGAGATTGTCCTACTTGCGGATAAAGAAGGTAAGGGACTTTCAATCAACTTTGACCTTGTAAATGGTCAAGTGACAGTAGATCGTAGCCAAGCTGGTGAACAGTATGCTCAAGAATTTGGAACAACTCGTTCTTGTCCTATCGATAACCAGGCTACTACTGCTACGATTTTCATCGATAACTCTGTCTTTGAAATTTTCATCAATAAAGGAGAAAAAGTATTTTCTGGTCGTGTCTTCCCACATGCGGACCAAAATGGTATCCTGATCAAATCTGGAAACCCAACTGGAACTTACTATGAATTAGATTATGGTCGCAAAACTAACTGATGTCGCCAAACTTGCAGGCGTCAGCCCTACTACTGTTTCTCGGGTTATCAATAAAAAAGGTTATCTCTCTGAGAAAACCATCCAAAAGGTCAATGAAGCCATGCGGGAATTGGGCTATAAACCCAACAACCTAGCTCGTAGTCTGCAAGGAAAGTCAGCTAAGCTAGTCGGTTTGATTTTCCCCAATATTTCCAACGTTTTCTATGCAGAATTGATTGATAAGTTGGAACACCAACTCTTCAAAAATGGTTACAAGACCATCATCTGCAACAGCGAGCACGATTCTGAGAAGGAGCGAGAATACATCGAAATGTTGGAAGCCAATCAGGTGGACGGCATCATTTCTGGTAGTCACAACTTGGGAATCGAAGACTACAATCGCGTGACGGCACCGATTATTTCCTTTGACCGAAATCTGTCACCAGATATTCCTGTCGTTTCCTCTGACAACTATGCTGGTGGAGTTCTGGCGGCCCAGACCTTGGTTAAGACAGGTGCCCAATCTATCATCATGATTACAGGGAATGACAATTCCAATTCGCCAACTGGACTACGCCACGCCGGCTTTGCCTCTGTACTCCCCAAAGCTCCTATTATCAATGTTTCCAGTGACTTTTCTCCCGTCAGAAAAGAAATGGAAATCAAGAATATCTTGACTCGACAAAAGCCAGATGCCATCTTTACTTCAGATGACTTGACAGCCATTCTGGTTATTAAAATCGCTCAAGAACTGGGCATTTCTGTCCCTGAGGAGCTCAAGGTCATCGGCTATGATGGGACTTACTTTATCGAGAATTATTATCCTCAATTGGCTACTATCAAGCAACCTCTGGAAGAAATTGCCTGCCTCACTGTTGACCTCCTCTTGCAGAAGATTGAAGGCAAGGAAGTCGCCACAACAGGTTACTTCTTACCAGTTACTCTTTTACCAGGAAAAAGTATATAAGCACAAGAAAACTCAGACTGGTTCGTCTGAGTTTTTTTATGATCTTAAGTTTTCTAGATAGCGCTGGGCTGTCTCTAGGTTAAAGGTTTTATCTGCGATGAGGCGCTCGACTAGGGGAGCTACCTCGGATTCACTAGCACCTGCTAGGAGAGCTAAGGATTTAGCCTGCAATTTCATATGGCCTTGCTGAATCCCTGTACTGACCAAGGCTTTGAGGGCCGCAAAGTTTTGGGCAAGTCCGATAGACACGATAAGCTGGGCTAATTCTTTGGCAGAAGGATTTCCCAGTAATTCATGACTGAGGGCTACACGAGGGTTGAGACCGATAGAGCCACCCTTGGTCGCTACAGGCATAGGTAAGGTCATCTCACCGACCAATTCTCCCCTTTCAAGGTCCAGAGTCCATTGACTAAGACCTTGGTAGCTTCCATCTTGACTGGCAAAGGCATGGGCCCCGGCTTCAATGGCACGCCAGTCATTACCCGTGGCGATTAAAATGGCATCGATGCCGTTAAAAATCCCTTTATTGTGGGTAGCGGCTCGGTAAGGATCAGCCTGCGCAAACTGACTAGCCAACGCAATTTTCTCCGCAATCTCTCGTCCTTGATCCTTTTGGCGGCTCAAGTAGCGAAAGGCGATGCGACAGCTGGCTGTCACCAGAGAATCTGTCGCGTAGTTAGACAGGATTCCCATGAGACTTTGTCCTTGACTAAGTTCTTCTAAGACAGGCTTCAAGGCTTCCAGCATGGTGTTGAGCATATTGGCTCCCATGGCTTCCTGGGTATCGACATGAAGATAGACAACAAGAAAATCTGTTTCACCTTTAATCTGCTTTACATGCAAATCACGCGCCCCGCCCCCGCGTTTAACGATAGAAGGATAGGCTTGATTAGCAAGCTCCAAGAGCTCAGACTTCTTGCTGGCAATCTTCTCTTGCGCTTGTTCAGGATTAGCAACTTGATAAAGGGCTACCTGTCCAATCATCTGGCGCTCATGGACTTGTGCAGTAAAACCGCCTGCTCGCTTAATGATTTTACTTGCATAGCTGGCCGCCGCAACCACTGAGGGTTCTTCTGTCACATAGGGAACGGTGTATTCCTGACCGTTGACAAGAACCTCTGGAACCAGCGAATAAGGCAGAGAAAAGGTTCCCACTACATTCTCACTCAGCTGGTCTGCAACAGCCACACTCATCTGTTCATCCTGCTCCAAACTCTCTTGTCTATCAGGACTAAGGAGCGCCTGAGCTTTTAACAACTCAAAGCGCTCTTGGTATGATTTTTTAGAAAATCCATTCCAACTTATCTTCATTATTTTTCAACCTTGCTATAACGGCGTTGGTGGTCCACAATTTCAACCAAGGCAAAATCTTGATTTTCATAGCCAGCAAACTGGGCAGAGTTTGTTTCATCCAAGTCTACTTCCTCAAAGAAGACCTTTTCGTATTCTACGACAGACAGGGCAGTACGTTGGTTGAGCTTGTTCAAACGGTCTTTATCCAGATAAGCTTCATATCCTTCAACCAATTCACCACTAAAGAACTCAGCCACAGCCCCACTTCCATAACTATAAAGGGCGATTTTATCCCCAGCCTTTAAGCTATCTGTATTTTCCAAGAGAGACAAGAGTCCAAGGAAAAGGGAACCTGTATAGATATTCCCCACCTTTTGACTGTAGAGAATAGACTGGTCAAAATGGTTTTGCAAGAGGTCTTTTTTCTCTTGGGGCAGACTCTTATCCATGATTTTTTTCAAGCCTTTTAAGGCTAATTTAGGGTAAGGCAAGTGGAAGCAAACAGCTGCAAAATCATCTAAGGTAAGCTGGTAGCGTTTTTGGTATTCAAGCCAAGTCGTTTTCAAACTATCCAAATATTGTTGGGTAGAATAGACACCATTTACATAAGGGGTTGTTGAGTAATTTGGTCGCCAGAAATCCATGATGTCACGGGTCTGAGCCACGTTATCATTATTAAAGGCCATAATGCGTGGATTTTGTGTAATCAACATAGCCACACTTCCAGCTCCCTGAGTTGGTTCTCCTGGAGTTTCAATACCATACTTGGCAATATCACTAGCGATGACCAATACCTTAGACTCTGGAGAATTTTCCACATGCAGTTTGGCATAATGAAGGGCAGCTGTTGCTCCATAGCAGGCTTCTTTAATCTCGAAACTACGAGCAAAGGGCTGGATCCCCAACAATCCATGCACAAAGACGGCAGCAGCCTTACTCTGGTCAATTCCTGACTCGGTAGCCACGATGACCATATCAATTTCTGCTCTTTCTTGCTCAGTTAAAATAGAGTCACTAGCGCTGGCTGCCAAGGTCACAATATCCTCAGTTAGGGGCGCAATACTCAATTCCTTGAGCAAGAGTCCTTTGCTTAATTTTTCAGGGTCAATTCCCCTAGCTTCTGCTAAGTCTTGTAATTTCAAGACATATTGACTGGTCGCAAAACCAATCTTATCAATACCGATTGTCATATTTACCTCTGTTTTATCATTCATGTAAAAAATCGTTCTATACTATTTTATCACAAATGGCAGTAAAAGAGAGAAAAAAGACTTGATTCACCAAATCAAGTCTCTTATTGGTCATAGTTTTAAATAATGATTAGTTGCTATAGAGTTCACCAACATAAGTAGCTTTATAAGTCCCATTCACAGTTCTCAGCTCCTGGAGGATTAAATCTCCTGAGTAAGTCCTTCCCATCTCATCTACAAATTCTTGATAAAACTGACTAGTCGGAATTTCTCTAATATCCTTATCAAATGTCTTGTCAAGTGTTTTACTAACCTTTTCAGCAGTCAACTGATTCTCTTGCAATCCACTTTGAAACTCTGAACCCGAACCAGAAACCATGACTGGGATAAAAAACAAAGTCAGTAGACTTACAAACAATAAGGAAAATAGTAATTTTTTCATGATTTTTCCTCCTTTCTATATATAGAATACTATATAGAGAAAGCGTTGTCAATGCATTTGTCTCATTTTTCAGAAAATTCTTTTATTTCTGTAAATTCTCCAATGCTCAATGTGTTTTTATATAATGATACAGTCTGAGAATCACTGTTCCGCTAGCCATTCCAATGGAAATCACCAGAGCCAACATAACAACCAAGGTTGCACTAGCAATGGCATGACTGTAATCTCCTGTCACAAAAAAGGCAGTTGTCCGATAGGAAAGATAACCCGGAACCAGAGGTGCCAAGATAGCCAAGATAAAGACCACAGCAGGTGTCCTATAAAGAATACTTAAAATCTGGCTGATACAAGAACCGATAATAGCGGCAATGAAGGTGGCTACGATAACATTGGTTGGTTCCTTGAGCAAGAGATAGATTAACCAGACAACCATGCCCAAAATTCCGCCAGGTAAGAGCATAGAGCGTTGCACATTGAGTACGATTAAAAAAGTGATAATAGCGAAAAGACTTGCTACTGCTTGTAATAAAAAGGTTGTTAGTGTCATATCAATTCATCAATACCAAGGCGACAGAAGTTCCCGCCCCTAAAGCAAGGGTAATGAGTAGAGATTCAAACATCTTACTCATACCAGAGTTTATGTGGTTGGTCATAATATCACGAACCGCATTGGTCAAGGCAATTCCTGGTACAAAAGGCATGACCGCACCAGCTATAATCAAATCTGCAGTTGAAGGGAAACCTGTGTAGCGAGCCCAAAACTGGGCTATCATTCCAAAGACAAAGGCTCCAGCAAAGGCTGTCACAAAGGGAATTCGGATAAATTTTTCCACATAGAGGGAAAAGGCAAAACCAAATAAGGTCGCTACTCCTGCCCCGAGTGCGTCGTAGATGTTTCCACTAAACATAACTGAAAAGAAAGGGGCACTAAAGGTCGCAGCCAAAGTTACCTGCAACTTAGTATAGGGAAGGGGTTGAGCTTGCAAAGTCGTCAATTGCTTGAAGGCTGTCTCTAAATCAAGCTTTCCACCTACTAACTGACGAGAAATCTGATTCACATCGCAGACTTTTTCAATGTTATAAGAAGAGGAGGTCACGCGCTTCATACGCGAAATATTGGTATTCTCAATGGAGAAAAAGATAGCGGCAGGCATGGCAAGAACATTGCAATCCACAATCCCCTGCGAATGCGCAATACGAATCATGGTATCTTCTACACGATGAATCTCTGAACCACTCTTAAGAAGAATGGTCCCTGCTAACATAATCACATCGATGACCGCATTTAATTCTTTTGACTCTTCCATGCTTTCCTCCTTTTATCAACTCCCTCTATTCTATCACAAATCTGGAGTCAAAAAAAATCTTTGCCATGAAATCATGACAAAGATTCGTTTAATCACGAGAATTTTCGTGGTTGCCTTCACTACTTGATTGAGTAGTAGCAGGTGCATTCCCTCGTTGATTTCCTTGTTGGTTCCCCTGACTTGGTGTCGTAGTAGAACCTTGGTTTCCACGTTGGGATGGTGCTGATGATGACGTTGACGGTGGTGTTTTTGGTTTGTAGATTGAAATCTTGACACGCGTCTTAGTCAAATCAACCTTTTCGCCTGCTTTTGGACTCTGTTCAACGACTGTACCCTCAGCAGTTCCATCAGGAGCTGTCGACACTTCTACAACTTCAATATTGGCTTCCTTAATCCCAACAATTTGAACGAGATTATTTTTAGTAAATTCAAGACTAGATCCTTTATAACTTGGCATAGAAACGCTGGTTACTTTCTTAGCAACGGTTAAGGTAATCGTTGAGGCCTTGCTCAAATCATAGGTTGTTCCAGCAGCTGGACTCTGTCTGAGAACAGTTCCTGCTTCGCTCTCACTTGATTCTTCTTCCTCAATCTTAATGAGATTTTCAGGAACCTTCTTCTGCTTGAGTTCTGCTATAACATCTGTCGATTTACGGCCGATATAGTTACTCAATTGGAAAGATTGCTTGCCTGATGAGACAACCAAATTGATTTTCGTTCCTTCTTTTCGACCAGTTCCAGCGCTAGGATCTGTACGGATAATCCGCCCCTCTTCCACCTTTTCACTAGCCTCTGTCTTCTCCTCGCCAATCTCAAAATTGGCTTTCTTGAGGGTTTCCTTGGCCTCCGCAACTGTCTGACCTGCCACATATGGAATGGCAATGGTTGCAGGAGTTCTGGATAATATCCAAATCAGAGAAGCTGCTACCAATACAATGCTGGCCAACAAGATCATATAGCGAACTCTAAATTTCCGTTTCTTAACAGGCTTGGTTGCGTAATTGTCTTCGGAAACCTGCTGACTCGGCTTCGCAGTCTGTGGCTTCGGACTCTGTGTTTGCACCTTAGGAATTGAGGTCAAGGTGCTCTGAGATACTTTTGGTAGAGTCTTGGTGTCCGCCTTAGTCGCATCGTCAAAGATCAGCTTTGGTTCATTACGACGATTATAAGACAAACTACTAGACAAGTCCACATACATCTCAGCGACTGATTTATAGCGATTTGTCAATTTCTTGGCAGTTGCCTTGATGACAACATTTTCCAAAGCCTGAGGCACAGATGGATTTTCAGCTATAACCGATGGCAATGGTTTCTGGAAATGCTGAAGGGCAATGGTCACCGCGCTATCCCCGTCATAAGGAATGTGGCCTGTCAGCATCTCATAGAAAATAATCCCCATGGCATAAATATCACTCTGTACAGTCGCCTTAGAACCACGCGCCTGCTCTGGTGACAAGTAATGAACTGACCCCAGCATGGAGTTTGTCTGAGTCAGACTCGTCTCAGCAAAGGCTACTGCAATCCCAAAGTCTGTGACCTTGGCAGTCCCATCTGGTGTCAAGAGGATATTTTGAGGTTTCAAGTCCCTATGAACAATTCCTCTGGTATGGGCCAAACGCATGGCTAGGAGGATTTGTCCCATAATGCGGACGGCTTCTTCATTAGAGAGAGGATAGTGTTCCTTGATATAGCGTTTGAGGTCTAGCCCAGCAACATACTCCATTGCAAGATACTGTTGACCGTCTTCCTCACCAATATCTGTTATCCGAACGATATGAGGATGGTCTAGATCTGCCATAGCTCTCGCTTCACGCTGAAAACGAGCTACAGCTATCGGATCCGTCTGGTAGTTGGTCCTCAGGACCTTCACTGCCACTTCTTCTCCGTCTAGAATTAAATCCTTGGCCAAATAGACATCTGCCATGCCTCCTCGGCCAATCTGTTTCACAATCCGATAGCGTCCGGCAAAAATCTTGCCGATTTGGATCATTCTGCTTCCTCCTTGTTCATAGAAACAAGGGCAACCGTAATGTTGTCTAAACCTCCTGCATTGTTAGCAAAACGCACGAGCGTCGCTGTTTTATCTGCCAAAGGAATATCACTGGTTACAATATCACAAATCTCACTACCTGAAATCATATTTGTCAAGCCGTCACTATTAAGTAGGAGATAGTCTCCCAGCTCAAGGGTAATCATTCCAAAATCAGGCTGAATTTCATCTTTTTGACCGATAGACTGGGTAATAATATTTTTCTGTGGATGGCTAGCTGCTTCTTCTGGCGTCAATTGACCTGCCTTAAGCAATTCATTGACCAAGGAATGATCGCTCGTTAACTGGTGGTACTCTTCCCCACGAATCAAACCGATACGAGAATCTCCAATATGGGCATAGATAGCCTGATTGCCAATAATAGCAACAGCCTCAAGAGTTGTTCCCATTCCTTTATAGGCATCATCTTGTCCAAGTTGATGAATCTTTTGATTTTCAATTTCTAGATAATTGGCGAACCATTCACGCACTTCATTGACTGTATCGATCTGGGTATCAACCCAAGCTATACCTAGGTCTGTTACCGCCATTTCACTAGCGATATTCCCTGCGCGATGACCTCCCATCCCATCAGCTAAAATAATCATTGTACGTCCAGCTCTATTGACATAGTGGTTGACATAGTCTTGGTTATTTGTTCGTTTCTGACCAACATCTGTTAATAATGAAATTTCCATGTGTCAGTTCCTTCCTAATCCGATATCTTGCGAAATTGACTGATGAAGAATCCATCACTTCCATACAATTCAGGTGTAATGAGGATACAGCCGTCTTTCATGATATCCTTACATTCATGTTCTAGTTTTACCTGCTCGAACTCAGGATGACTTTCTAAAAACGCCTCAACGACTTGAAAATTCTCCTCTGAGACAATAGTACAGGTACTATAAGTTATTATACCACCTTTGCCTAGTGTTTGACAAACACTACCTAATATTTCTAGCTGAATTTCCTGTAAGGACGCGAAATCTGCCGTTTCTTTATTGTATTTTATGTCTGGTTTTCGTCTTAAAAGTCCAATCCCAGAACAAGGGGCATCTACCAAAATCTTGTCAAAAGAATCCTTACTAAAATACTCATGAACCTTTCTGGCATCTAATTTTTGCGTTTGAACCCGATCTGCAACTCCTAAACGTTGGGCATTTTCTTGGATTAAGTCCAACTTGTGATCGTACAAGTCCAGAGCAGTAACCTGACCTGTCGTAAGATAAGAGGCAATATGGGCTGTTTTCCCACCTGGAGCTGCACAGGCATCAAGCACTCGCTCATCTCCCTGCAAATTCAAAGTTGGCGCAACCAGCTGACTAGACTCGTCTTGGATGGTTATGGCTCCATCCGCAAACAAATCATGGCCTGCAAAATGTCCCTGTTCCTTAACCAGACCTGAAGGAGACAAGGATGAATCACTGGCCTCCAACAAGGCTTGGATTTCTTCTTTTCGTCCTAGATCCGTTACACGAATGCTGGCCTTGTTTCGCACTAAGAGACTTTCAAAGATGGCTTGTGCTCGCTCTTCTCCGTATTCTTCCTTAAGTTTAGACACCAACCAAACCGGAAGGGAATAGGCAATGGAATCACGCTTGTTTTTTCGCTTAATGCTGGCAATATCTGGCCATCCTTCACGCAGGATACGGCGAAGGACTGCGTTAACCAATTTTTCACTGCCCTTTTTACGGACTTTGGCCAATTCCACCGCTTCATTGACCACAGCATGGTCTGGAATCTTATCCAGATAGCGGAGTTGGTAGGCACTCATGAGAAGAAGAACATAAAGCCAGCTGTCTAACTGATCTCTATCTTCAATAAAGTGGGATAGATACCATTCCAGAGTCAGTTTGCGGGCTACTGTTCCGTAGACAATCTCTGTCACCAAACCCTTGTCTGCTGCTGAAAGTTGACTTCCCTTGAGATGCTTATTTAAGGCGATGTTTGAGTATGCCTGATTAATAAAAACATCCTCTAGCACTGCTAGAGCTAAACTTCTTGCCGTTTCTACTTTAGTCACCAAATCGTTCTCCTACAGTCAATGTACGTCCAACTCCATTGAGGAAGGAAGCAATGTCCATCTTAGGTTTACCAGCTGGTTGCACTTGTTTGAGAGAAAGGGCTCCTTCTGCCGTTGCGACAAGCAATTCTTTCTTGCTGATAGAGAGAATCTCACCTGGATTTCCCTGACCTTCTACTGGTAGGGCTTCATAAATCTTAAAGCGGTCGCCCTTAAGGAAAGTATGGGCAACAGGCCACGGATTCATTCCACGGATTTGGTTAAAGAGTTGACGATTGGTCTTAGTCCAATCTAGTTTTTCTTCCTCTGGCTGGATATTTGGCGAGAAGCTAACCTGACTTGGATCCTGCGGTTCAGGTTGGATTTCCCCAGCAATATAGGCAGGCAAAGTGTCCAAAAGCAAATCACGACCAACTAGCGCCAATTTTTCAAACAAGGTGCCAACATTGTCCTCATCCGTGATAGGAATACTGCGACGAGAAATCATATCTCCTGCGTCCATTTCCTTAACCATTTCCATAATGGTCACACCAGCTTCCTCATCCCCTTGAATCAAGGCATAATGGATAGGCGCACCACCACGGTGTTTAGGAAGGAGGGAGGCGTGAACATTGACCGCAAAGTCCATGCTATCAAGGAGTTTACTTGGAAGAAACTGCCCAAAAGCAGCGGTCACAATTCCATCTGCTCCTAACTGCATAATAGCTTCCATCTCTGGGCTTCCAGATAATTTTTCAGGTTGGTAGATTGGAAGCCCTGCTTCCTTGGCAGCCTGCTTGACTGGGGTTTCTTGAATCACTTTTTTTCGCCCAACAGCACGGTCTGGCTGGGTCACAACGGCTAGAATTTCGTAACGGTCATCTGTCAAAAGTCCTTTTAAGACTGTTGCTGAAAAGTCGGGTGTCCCCATAAAGATTAATTTTGTCATATCTTCTCCTTCTTATAAAAATTGCTGTGGCTCATGGTCAATGCTAAGACGGAGCTCACTATTTTCCCGTTCTTGAGTCAAGGCCAAGACCTGATTTAGGGTCGGCCCCAGCTCATCTTCTAAACGGTATTTAATCAAAATCTGATAATGATAGAGGTTGTGAGTACGGGCAATGGGTTTGGGCGTTGGCCCGAGAATCTTACTGGTATCTGACAAACCTGACCGCAAAATGTTCATAACTTCATAGGCACGTTTGACCACCTCTTCTTCCTTCTTATGAGAAAGGGTAATACCAATCGTAAAATAGTAAGGTGGATAACCAAGTTGTCGTCTGATTCCCATTTCATAAGCGTAAAAGCCTTCGTAAGCCTGATCCTTGGCAAATCGAATAGCGTAGTGTTGCGGATTGTAGGACTGTATCAAGACCTGACCTGCTTTTTCAGCTCGACCTGCTCGACCTGCCACCTGAGTCAAGAGCTGGAAGGTTCTCTCAGAAGAACGGAAATCAGGCAGATTCAAGGCCGTATCCGCATTAAGAACTCCGACTAGAGTCACATTGGGAAAATCCAAACCCTTGGCAATCATCTGAGTTCCAAGCAAAATATCCGCTTCTCCTCGCCCAAACTGGTCAAGTAGAGCTTGGTGACTACCTTTCTTACGCGTCGTATCCACATCCATGCGTAAAATCCGTGCCTGAGGAAAGAGTTCTGCCAGCTCGTCATAAGCCTTCTGAGTTCCTGTCCCATAATAACGAATACTGCGACTCTTACAGTTAGGACAGACCTGAGGAATGTCCTTTGAAAAACCACAATAATGGCAATTCATGGTCTTGGTATCCATGTGCAAGGTCAAAGAAATATCACAGTTGGGACAAGTATCCACCGTCCCACACTCCCGACACATGACAAAGCTAGAATAACCACGACGGTTGAGCATGAGAACTACCTGCTCTTTTTTAGCCAGACGGTCCTGAATAGCTTCTAACAAAGGGGGCGTAAAGTTTGACGTCTCATTTTGTCCGATATAGTCCCGAAAGTCAACCACTTGAACCTCAGGAATCGTAGCTAAAGGATTGGCACGTTGGGTCAGACGTAAGTGTTGATAGACGCCTTTTCCAGCCCTCGCACGGCTCTCTAAGCTCGGTGTCGCAGACCCAAGCACCAGAGCTGCTTGATTATACTGAGCCCTTAGAATAGCAACCTCTCTGGCATGGTAACGGGGATTGCTGTCCTGCTTATAAGTCGCTTCATGCTCTTCATCGATAATCATAACACCCAGATTTTTCAGCGGAGCAAAGATGGCAGATCTAGCACCAACAACAACTTGGGCATCGCCGCGTTCCACCTTGCGCCATTCATCATACTTTTCACCATTAGACAAACCTGAGTGAAGGATGGCCACTTTCTCACCAAAACGAGCGATAAAACGTTCCGTCATCTGTGGAGTCAAGGAAATCTCAGGAACCAGCAAAATCGCTGTCTTGCCCTTATCCAGGGCCCCTTGGATAATCTGCAAGTAGACCTCCGTCTTCCCACTTCCTGTAATTCCTTGAAGGAGGAAGGGAGGCTGATGACTGCCAATCGCACTGACAACCGCATCACGCGCCTGTCTCTGTTCTGGATTCAACTCCAAAGGCCGACTTGCCTCAATGCCTTCAAAATAAGCAGCCGAGCGTTGAACTTCCTTTTGGACTATGGTCACAGCACCTTGTTCTACAAAGAAGTTTACTTGCTCCCGTGAATAGGACTCTAACAAACTAGTCAAGGAAGCACTCTCTGGATGAGACAGCAAATAGTCTCTCAATTCCAATTTTTTCTTAGCACGCGTAGAGATCTCTACACTTTCTAATTGAGCAAGATTCACCTCATACCAAGACTGGGTCTTGACCTTCTTTTGATCGACTGCCTGATATTCCAGACCAAGCAGGCCTTTTCTAGTCAAACGCATCATTTCAGCTTGCTTAGCTAAATCCAGAGAAGAAAAGGCAAGCGAATCTTCTGAACCAAACAAGCGCTCTCGGTCTTCCTGACTCAGACCTTCCAGAGGATAGAGAATCTTGTCATAGCTAGAGTTTAGAAATCCTGGTAACATAGCCTTGAGGATAGAGATTTTGTAAGAGAAGACAGATTTGCGGAGCTCCTCAGCCAGCCAGAGTTGTTCTTGCGTGAGAACAGGGGAAAAATCCAGTACCTCGACAATATCTTTTAAATCTTGCTCCATCTCTTCTTCATCCACTTGGGACTCCAAACCAAGAACAATCCCTTGAATCAGGCGATTGCCCTTACCAAAAGGCACATGGACCCGCATTCCAACCTCCAGCATTCCCTCAAATTCCTCAGGAATCCTGTAACTATAGGGCTGGTCCGTCTGCATCAAAGGCACATCTACGATAATCTTGGCTATGGCCATCTTCTCACCTCCTCCTTATCAGTACATTCTTGCAATAGAAAAAATAAGATTGAGTCCCCCCAACCTTAAATTTTTTCACCATCTTCTTTTTCTTTAGCAATTTGCTCTTTAATTTTCTTTTCTTCTTCTTCTTTGCGGCGTTTTTCTTCTTCGATACGGCGACGCACTGCTTCACGTTTTCCTTCTGGATCTGGGTGAATTGTAACGTTTCCTGATTCGATTTCTTCTAAAGCGCGAAGGGTTGATTTTTCAGATTTGAAACCTTGAGTAGCTGGCGCACCTGCTTCCAATTCGTGGGCACGTTTTGCTTCCAAGATTACGAGTGAATATTTTGATGGAACCTTGTCAAGCAAGGTATCAATAGAGGGTTTTAACATCATTTGCTTGTACCTATTTTCTAAATTTTATCGGGTAGTTGGAGATTTCGGTAACATCTCCTGATAGTGACCAATGACACGATCCACACGGAAGTGCTCTGCTTCGATCACACGTTTGACACGCTCAGCAGCTAGGGGCACCTGATCGTTGACAATCGCATAATCATACTCACGCATGAGGGCAATTTCTTCCTTGGCTTTTTCGATTCGTTGGGCAATCACTTCTGCACTATCTGTTCCACGACCTACCAAGCGGTCTTGTAATTCATCCAAATCTGGTGGTGTCAGGAAAATAAAGACAGCATCTGGAACCTTTTTCTTGACCTGAAGAGCGCCTTGAACTTCAATTTCAAGGAAAACATCGATTCCCTTGTCCAATGTTTCATTGACATAGGTCAGAGGAGTTCCATAGTAGTTGCCGACATATTCTGCGTATTCCAACATCTGTCCTTGACGAATCAGCTCTTCAAACTCTTCGCGAGTACGGAAGAAATAGTCAACACCGTCCACTTCTCCAGGACGTTGTGCGCGTGTCGTCATCGATACAGAGTATTGAAATTGGTTTTCAGAACTCTCAAAAATCTCTCTTCTAACCGTTCCTTTTCCAACCCCTGAAGGACCAGAAAATACGATTAGTAAGCCTCGGTCTGCCATTGTGTCTCCTTTTAGTCAGTCTGTAAAAATAAAATAAGATTTCCCTTCAGATAGTAGCATTTTGCACAAACTATCCTTCTACAGTCTTTCTATCTAGTGTAACAAAAAAGCAGTAATTTTTCAACTGCTCTTTCTTATTTATTTAGCATAATCTACTGCACGAAGCTCGCGAATCACGGTTACCTTGATATTTCCTGGGTAATCGAGATTGTTTTCAATTTTCTCACGAACTTTGTGAGCCAAGATTGTGACTTTGTCGTCCTTGATTTGTCCTGGATTTACCATGATACGAATTTCACGTCCTGCTTGAAGAGCAAAGCTAGTTTGTACTCCTTCAAAGCCGTTCGCAATTTCTTCCAAATCATGGAGACGCTTGATGTAGCTTTCAAGAGACTCACTACGAGCACCTGGACGGGCTGCGCTCAAGGCATCTGCTGCAGCAACGATAACTGCAATGACGCTTTCGGCTTCTACATCGCCGTGGTGACTAGCAATCGTATTGACCACAACTGGGTGTTCCTTGTACTTACGTGCCAATTCCATACCGATTTCAACGTGGCTTCCTTCAACCTCGCGGTCAATGGCTTTTCCGATATCGTGAAGGAATCCAGCACGACGGGCAAGAGCCGCATTTTCACCAAGTTCACTGGCCATAATACCAGCCAATTTAGCAACCTCAATCGAATGACGCAAGACATTTTGTCCATAAGAAGTACGGAATTGCAAACGTCCCATAATCTTCATCAGGTCTGGATGAAGGTTTGGCGCACCAATCTCATAGGCTGCTGCCTCACCGTATTCACGGATCTTATTGTCAATCTCTTGACGGTTTTTCTCAACCAGCTCTTCGATACGAGCTGGGTGGATACGACCATCCTTGAGCAACATTTCCATAGTCATACGGGCAATTTCACGACGAATCGGATCAAATCCTGACAAGGTCACCACTTCTGGCGTATCGTCAATAATCACATCGACCCCTGTCAAACTTTCAAAGGTACGAATGTTACGACCTTCACGACCAATAATGCGTCCCTTCATAGTATCGTCTGGCAGATGAACCGTTGAGTTCGTTGACTCCGCTACATATTCACCAGCGATACGTTGCATGGCTTGAACTAAGATGTCCTTGGCCATTTTGTCAGAACGTTCCTTGACCTCTTGCTCAGCTTCGCGAATACGGCTGGCAATCTCCTTGGTCAAGTTTTCCTCTGTCTGTGACAAGATAATATCTCGTGCTTCTGCCTGAGACAGAGCACCAATACGTTCTAGTTCAGCTTCTTTTTGTCTTTCGACTTCCTCTAATTGCTCTTCACGCGCATCAAGGTTTTTCGCTCTATCAGAAATACTTTGTTCTTTTTGTTCAAGTGTTTGTTCTTTACTCGTCAAATTGTCGTCCTTACGGTCGAGGCTAGTAGCTCTCTCTGTCAAACGACTTTCGATTTGTTTGAGTTCTTGACGTTCTGATTTGAATTCAGCGTCCACTTCTTCACGGTATTTTCTGGCTTCTTCTTTGGCCTCCAATAGTGCTTCTTTTTTAAGAGACTTGCTTTCACGTTTGGCTTCATTAACAAGTAAATCCGCTTCGCGTTCAGCTTGTCCACGTAAATTAGTTGCTTCTTGTTCAGCATTTAAAAGCATCAACTCCGCAGCTTCCTGAGATGATTTCATCTTGGCTGAGATGCTGACATATCCAATGACTAAACCAATGATGACGGCAAAAACAGCAATCGCAAGCGACATGATTTCCATGTTTTTACCTCATTTTATTGTTATTCCGAATGACATACATTCTTTTACATTCTACCATAAAAAAGTGATTTTCACAAACCTAAAATAGAATATGTTTTGAGGAATTTAGGTTATAATCACTAAATAAAATTGTTAAATCCTTGTTGATTTGAAACAGTTGTTTCGCAGAGATTAAAAAAAGCCCACCTTTCAGTAGACTCAGTAGTAATCTTTGAAAGACAAGAAAGCCACGCTATCTCCATCCATCATATAAATCAAGCGATTTTCTGCGTCGATACGACGTGACCAGGCTCCTTGGTAGTCATACTTGAGTGGTTCTGGTTTACCAATTCCTGTAAATGGATCGCGTTGAATATCCTTGATTAGTTTGTTGATTCTTTTTAACGTTTTCTTATCCTGATTTTGCCAGTAGCAATAATCTGCCCACGCATCTTCTGTAAACTTGAGTAGCATTCATCACTCCTCAATAACATGGACTTGAGTGCTTCCAGCACGAACTTGAGCCATTCCTCGCAAAACCTTGTCTGATAACTCCTTATTTTGAGCGATTCTCAGTGTTTCCTGAATACTGTCCCATTCGCTCTTTGAAAGAACTACAA
This sequence comes from Streptococcus mitis, assembly GCA_032481955.1. Taxonomy (GTDB): domain Bacteria; phylum Bacillota; class Bacilli; order Lactobacillales; family Streptococcaceae; genus Streptococcus; species Streptococcus mitis_DQ. The sequence goes on from JAWERV010000003.1 coordinate 67,051, forward strand.
TGTCCTCATCTGGATTTTTATTAACCACCGTCAAAGGCTCAAATTCATCGTTTACCTTCTTCATATAGTCTTTTAAATGATTTCGGAACGTTGAGTAAAGAACTGCTTCCATAACCATACCTCGTTTTAGCTCTTTTCCACTATTATACACAAAAAGAAAGAAATTGTCAGGAACTTGTACAAGATTTTCTTTTTCTATCTATTTATTCGTAAAAGATCTCAAAAAGCCTACCTTTCAGTAGACTTAGTTTGTTTCTATTCTAATCGGTACTCTTCCAAAATTCTGTTCTGCTATACTTGGATTTCCTAGTTGGTAAATCTGGTCTGCCTTTTGAGTCATGACATCCCACGGTTCTTTGCCAATTCGGCTGACTAGACTGATCTGCCCTTTCAAAGACTTGAGATGTTGCCTGCCTTTTTCAGTAAATCCAAGGACATGAATCCCTTCTGGCAAGTCACTTTCTCTGGCCTGCATCAAAATATAGGTCAAGAGGCGTCTGACACGCGCCTTGGTATATCGTTTGGTCGCAACCGCCTCGACTAAGTCTTCTACAGACTGGGCTGTCTTGATGGCTTCCTTGATGCGCACAGCCATTTCTTGATTGACCTGATAGATGGTGGTTAGGTCTGGATTTGACAAGATTTGATATCGGAGCAAAGGAAAATAGTCATCCCAGCTCACCTTACTGGTCTGCTCAAAGAGGGTAACAGAAGGCATAAAGCGTTCTAAGAAATTTTGGTCTGACTGATGCTGACGGAGAGCTGTCGCCGAGGCAAAGTCCACATTCTTATCCACAGAATGGTAACCCGCCCCCTGACGCTGAATCGGCTCAAGCTTGATGTTTCGTCCCGCAACTGCCTTGGCATAGGCAAGAGCAAGGACATGATTGGGTGTATTGCCAGAAAAATCAAGACCTGCAAATTCCTTCCACATGGCTTGGGTTTTCTGGGGATAGGAGAGTGAATCAGGCAGATTATCCACAAATTGCTTCATCTCAGCACCTTTCTCTGTGTATAAGTCAGCGATTTTTTGGTAATCCAGAACTTCCTCCGTCCCAAAAGCTAGAGTATCAATCCCCAAACGCGCCAAGATATCCACAGCACCTTGGCCAAAGAAATCTGCTGCCTGAACACTGACTAAAAAGGGCAATTCTACTACCAAATCCGCTCCATTTCCCAGTGCCATCTGAGCCCGTGTCCACTTATCTACAATAGCAGGCTCACCACGTTGCATGAAATTTCCTGACATAGCCACGATTTTCAGTCCCTCAGCCTGATCTAGCAGGTATTTGTGCCCATTATGAAAAGGATTGAACTCCGCGATAATACCTGTGATGGTCATATCAATCTCCTACTTCTGTGCGACAAAAAACCAACGGGTACTTGTCTCTGTCGGCTCCTTGTCCTCAAAGTCCGCATAAAGTTTGAAGGACTTGAATCCAGCCTGTTCCAGCAAAATATCATAGGTCAAAACCTCATAAGTCCGCTCCTCATGCACTTCATCGTGGCGACTAAAGGACCCATCCTCTTCCTTGATAAAGAAAGTCAACTCATGAACGATAGAGTGAGGCGCTGCATCCTCGTAGGTATCCCAGAGCATTGCAAAATCTTCCGCATTTTCATGGTAGGAATAGCCTGAAAAGACCTCATCTGTCTGGTAGGTCGAATGCACATCAAAGATAAAGACCCCGTTTTCGTTGAGGGCATTATACACTTCCTTAAAAACGTCCCCTACTTCCACCTCATCCTGCATGTAGCAGATTGAGTCAGAATAACAAGTGACAAAATCATATTGACCTGCCTTGGACAAATCCAGCATATTACCTTCAATAAAATCAATCTTTTGCTTGGCTGAAGCCGCTCTCTTTTCGGCAATTTTCAACATATCTGCACTCAAGTCCAGTCCAGTCACATCAAAACCAGCCTGAGAGAAGCGCACTGATTGAATTCCTGTCCCACAAGCCAATTCCAAGAGTTTCTTTCTCTCCTTAGTTTTTGGCAAATGACGCAGAGAAAAATCAGTCCATCTATCGTATAAACTGTCGTCCATGACCGCATCGTAAACAGCCGCAAAAGTTTCATAAGTTGCCATAATCATGATACCAAGAGCCTCCATGGCAAACACCACTCGCCCTTACCTTTCTATCCATTTTCTTCTAAAATAAGCAAAGAAACCCAGTTGACTACAACTGAGTTTATCTCCTATGCTAAGGCTTCTGAAATATCTACAGAATCCGCCTCATGCCATAGTTTTTCTAGGTTATAGTGTGCACGCATTTCTTCTGAAAAGACATGCACTACGACAGCACCGAGGTCCAGCAGTACCCAGCCTCCAGCTGCATCGCCTTCGACATGGCTACCTTTAAAGCCTGCTTCCGCTACTTTTTCACGGATATTGTCAGCGATAGCGTCCAACTGACGGCTATTCATTGAGCTAGTGATCACAAAGTAGTCTGTCACGCTGGTCAAATCTTGAACATCAAGTGCAAGGATATCCTCAGCACGTTTCTCATCAGCCGCTTTCACGACTAGTTCTAGTAATTCTTTTTCGTTCATTTAGTCCTCTTTTTAGAAAATATGTTTGTAGTCTAGGACATCTGCAAAGCGATTCTCCCAAATGCCCTCATAAAATTCATTTATCGTTTCTGCTGGAATGTCATCCCCATCAAAGGTTGTGACAGCACCTTCTGGAATAATAAGCTGATAGCCATATTCAAAGGCAACCTTGACAGAGGTATCCACACAATATTCTGTCTGCATACCACATAAAACTAATTTTTCA
>JAWERV010000004.1:0-67179 GCA_032481955.1 Streptococcus mitis
TCCAAAATAAGCATTGTTAAGGTACATGGTTAAGATCTGATCCTTACTATATTTTTTTGTTAATTCTAAGGCAAGGAAGAATTCTTTCGCTTTTCTCTCGACAGTTTGATCCTGCGATAGATAGGCATTTTTAGCCAGCTGTTGGGTAATAGTAGAACCACCACCTGAACGGCCAGCAGTGACAATTGCCAAGAAGAAACGACCATAGTTGATTCCGTCATTTTTATAGAAAGAACGATCTTCTGTCGCAATAACAGCATTCTGCAAATTTTTACTGATGTCAGTCAGTTCAACATAGGTTCCTTTTTGACCAGACAAGGCACCAGCCTCTTTTTCTTCACGGTCAAAAATAAGAGTCCGAGTTTTCAAAGCATTTTGCAAATCATTGACATTGGTTGACTTGGCTACAGCAAACAAATAGGTTCCAACTAGCAAGCTTGCACTCAAACCTAGTATAAGGACAATCTTTGTTAGATGATAGCGACGCCAGAATTTTCGAATCGGACCTACTTGGGCTAATTTTTTTCTATCACTGCGAGAACGACGCAAGTTAGTAGACCCCGAATCCTCTGATTCACTTGTTTCTTTTTTAAAAAGAGAAAGAAATTTCTCAAATAATTTATCTAATTTCATGCGTTTATTTTATCATCTTCATCATAGGAAGACAAGAATTTAGCTATTTCCTATCCAAATATGGCTTTTTTTGTTACAATATCTGTATGCAATTCACTTTTACATTACCTGCCTCTTTACCTCAAATGACGGTGAAGCAACTACTTGAGGAACAACTCCTAATCCCTAGAAAAATCCGCCATTTTTTGAGAATCAAGAAACACATTTTGATTAATCAGCGAGAAGTTCACTGGAACGAGACGGTAAATCCTGGAGATGTTTGCCAATTGACTTTTGACGAGGAAGATTATCCCGCAAAAGAAATCCCTTGGGGAAACCCAGACTTAGTTCAGGAAGTTTATCAAGACCAACACTTGATTATTGTCCACAAACCTGAGGGTATGAAAACACATGGTAACCAACCAAACGAAATTGCTCTTCTTAACCATGTCAGTGCCTACGTTGACCAAACCTGTTATGTCGTTCATCGTCTGGACATGGAAACCAGTGGTTTGGTTCTCTTTGCCAAAAATCCTTTTATCCTGCCTATTCTCAATCGCTTACTGGAGAAAAAAGAGATTTCTAGGGAATACTGGGCACTAGTTGATGGAAATATCAGCAGCAAAGAGCTTGTTTTCAGGGACAAAATCGGACGTGATCGCCATGATCGCAGAAAGCGAATAGTTGATACAAAAAATGGACAATATGCTGAAACGCATGTAAGCAGATTAAAGCAATTTCCAAACAAAACTTCCTTGGTTCGTTGCAAGCTAAAGACCGGTCGAACACATCAAATTCGTGTGCACCTTTCGCATCATAACTTCCCTATTTTAGGCGACCCTCTCTATAATAGCAAATCAAAAACAAGTCGGCTTATGCTCCACGCTTTTCGACTTTCCTTTACCCATCCGCTTACATTAGAGAAATTAAGCTTCAATGCCCTTTCAGATACTTTCGAAAGAGAATTAAAAAAGAATGGATGATTGTGTCATCCATTTTTCCATATAAGAAAAGCAAGACCAATAGGCCTTGCTTTTTTATCGACTCATGAATTATTTAGCGATTTTTGCGAAGTATTCAAGAGTACGAACAAGTTGTGCAGTGTATGACATTTCGTTGTCGTACCATGATACAACTTTAACCAATTGTTTACCGTCAACGTCAAGAACTTTAGTTTGAGTTGCGTCAAACAATGAACCGTAAGACATACCTACGATATCTGAAGATACGATTGGATCTTCTGTGTAACCGTATGATTCGTTTGAAGCTGCTTTCATAGCTGCGTTCACTTCATCAACAGTAACGTTCTTTTCAAGAACTGCTACCAATTCAGTAACTGATCCAGTTGGAGTTGGAACGCGTTGTGCAGATCCGTCAAGTTTACCGTTCAATTCTGGGATTACAAGACCGATAGCTTTTGCAGCACCAGTTGAGTTAGGAACGATGTTTGCAGCACCAGCGCGAGCACGGCGAAGGTCACCACCACGGTGTGGTCCGTCAAGGATCATTTGGTCACCAGTGTAAGCGTGGATAGTAGTCATCAATCCTTCTACAACACCAAAGTTATCTTGAAGAGCTTTAGCCATAGGAGCCAAGCAGTTTGTAGTACATGAAGCACCTGAGATAACTGTTTCAGTACCGTCAAGAACGTCGTGGTTAGTGTTGAATACAACTGTTTTAACGTCGTTTCCACCAGGAGCAGTGATAACAACTTTTTTAGCTCCACCAGCGTGCAAGTGTTTTTCAGCAGCTGCTTTCTTAGCAAAGAAACCAGTAGCTTCAAGAACGATTTCTACACCGTCGTTAGCCCAGTCGATTTGTTCTGGATCACGTTCAGCAGAAACTTTGATGAATTTACCGTTAACTTCAAATCCACCTTCTCTAACTTCAACAGTACCGTCGAAACGACCTTGAGTTGTGTCGTATTTCAACAAGTGTGCAAGCATAACTGGATCTGTAAGGTCGTTGATACGAGTAACTTCAACACCTTCTACATTTTGGATACGACGGAAAGCAAGACGACCGATACGTCCGAAACCGTTAATACCAACTTTAACTACCATTAGTGATTTCCTCCTTATGAAAATCATGAAATTTTTATTGTGAAAAGAGTAACTTGAATCACTACAAATCACCTTTCAACAAACCTATTATATAACTATTTAAGTTTAATTGCAAGTACGGGCATTGTTTTTCTATGTTAGTTTCTTTTTAAGACTGTAAATCAAGAACTACCTTACTATTCATATCGTAGCGATTCTACAGGATCCATTTTACTAATTTTACGCGCCGGGAAGTAGGCTGAGACATAACCAAGTAATAGAGCGAAAGCTAGAGTTCCTAAAACAGATAACAAATTTAATTCAAAAACCTTCGTGATGGATGGGTAAAAGTGACTTACAATCGCATTCGCCAAACTTCCCACCCCTTGTGCAACCAAAAAGGCCAGTAACAAGGCGATGCCTACAATCCAGATAGCCTCGTAAATAAAAATTCCTTTGACATCACGATTTTGATAACCAACTGCCTTCATGACACCTATTTCCTTAGAACGTTGCATGATATTGATGTAAATAATGATACCAATCATGACCGCTGCTACCACAATAGCTTGTGATGAAAGCACAATCAACAATCCCTGAATGACACGAATAAAGGTAATCACAATATCAAGAACCTTCTGTTGAGAAAGAACAGTATACTTCTTATTTTTCTGTAATTCTTCTGTTACCGTTTTTGTCTGTGACGGATCTTTGAGTTCCAAGATAAAATAAGATACAGCTTTTGTAAATCCAGCCTCTTTCAAAATCGTTTCCATTTGACTAGACGGCATGAAACTGTTGCTGTCCTCCATGTCATCTTCATCATTGATCACACGCACAATCTTCGTTTGAAATTGAGCAATCTTACTAGCTTCGGCAGCATTTTCTACAATACTGGCTGAGACTGATTTGCCAATAACATCACTAGCTGTCAGATTGTTTCCTGTCTGTTCATTCCAATTTTTTAGTAAACTGACTGGAATCGTTAATCCCTGTTCATTTGTATCAGTATAGAGGGATCCAGCTACCACTTTGTCCTTTTCATTACTACTAACAGAGATACTTGTATCCTCATAGAGACTCACTACTTGAGCATAAGAAGGCATCGTTTGACTCAGATCCATTTCTTGCCCATCTATAGTCATATTTGACATGTTCATCCCAAAAGGACTCTCCAAATATTTAATAGCTTCTTTCCCAACTGTATCCGTGATATAGTTCTTATCATCTTGGTTCAAAAAGCCTCGTCCAACATTTTTTGTGTTTAAAGCAATCTGAACTTGAGAAGGAATTTGACCTCCATTCGTATTTTCATCAATCATCGAAATCAAAGCATTTCCCAAGCCAAAAGAAATTAAGACTCCTACAAAACCGATTGAGGTTGCTAGCGCAATCAATAGGTTACGCCATTTTCTTTCCATAAAGTTATTTAAAGAAAGTTTGAATTTATTTTTCAATGATAATCCTTTATTTTTTGACTTCTTCAACGACTTCACCATCCTTCATTTTGATAATCACATCTGCATATTCGGCAACCTCTGGATTATGGGTTACGATCAATACTGTTTTCCCTGTTTGGGCTAAATTTTTGAACACTTCCAATACCATTTCTTGGGATTGAGAATCCAGCGAACCCGTTGGCTCATCTGCTACAATCATATCAGGCTGATTTACCAAGGCACGCGCGATTGCTACGCGTTGCTTTTGCCCGCCAGAAAGCTGTTTAACATTTTTAGCCATAAAAGGCTCCATGCCCAAGTTACTTAATTGCTCCTTTGCAATCATTGTCATCTCCCTATCAGATAAATCTTTGACATAGAGAGGTAATTTGACATTGTCCAAGACAGACTGATGAGGAATGAGGTTAAAGTTTTGAAACACAAATCCAATCTTATCTTTACGAAATTGAGTTAGTTCAATCTCTGATAAGTCACGGAGGGATTCTCCTTTAAACTCTAAATCTCCTTCATATTGTCTATCTAAACCACTGATGATGTTTAGTAGACTGGTTTTGCCACAGCCTGATGGACCGTAAATCGCTGTAATTTTACCTTTTGCAATCTGCAGATTTATATTCTTTAAAGCCTGCTCTTGATGTTTACCGTCCAAGGCATAAAATTTTGAAATATTTTTAATGGATAAAATGGACATTCTTATCTCCTTTAATTACTTTTGACAACATATATCGATATAAACTACAATAAATAATACTGATATAAACTATATTTAACAATATCAAGCCCCATAAACCAAATAGTTTAATTTGATTGAATAATAAGCAAACCATAACTGGTACGAAGCGAATAATGTACAACGTTATCCTTGTATTTATAGGAATTGAAAAAGCATCTAATTCTTTCGCATTCTTGAAATGATACTTTCTAAATATAATTATCTCTAACATTTGTATCCCTTGGCATAAAAAATATGCTAGAGAAACTCCGAAAAGAAATAGGGAAATATCTATAAAACCGTACCCCAGATAATTTAAAAAGACATATAGCGAGATCGACGGAACTAAGATACTAATAAAATTTAAAAACCAAATTCTTTTTTTTATAAACTTATTAAGATTGACCCCCACAGCCTTCAGATAAGGGAAGTCCTTATTTAAAGTAAGAAAATAAAAATTTATCCCTTTATTGCTAAAAAATACTGTCCCTGAAAATAAAGCTGTATTCAATATCATCGCTTTATTCGATATATCAATTCCTAAAAAATCTGGTAAAACCAACCACATGAACATAAACATAAAAGTTGAAAATACAGGTATAGTCATCGCTTTAAACACCGTCAAACCATCAACGACAGATAATAAATAGGTCATACTGAACGATTTTTTAAACCTTGGCCTAACATACCTGATTTTCGGTATAAAAAATATACTATTAAGTAAAAAAACAAGTAGGCACGCAAATATTCCTAAAGAAATATCATAGAAAAAAATAGCTACTAAGATGGGGGAAACTAGAATTAAATTCTTTAAAAATACTATATTCCAAAATTCTCTCCCTGTGATATTGAAAAATATCCTCATTGTACTCTCTGTTTTAGTTTTTAAAACATAAATATTTTCATAAATTATTCCTAATAACAAAATTGCAGGAACAAGTATTTTTACTAATTCAAAGTATGATAGGATACCCCAAATTTGATTTTCACTTAATAGCTTATAAACTTCTTGTTTAGCAAAACAAAATATAAAAATCAAACTAATAGATGAAAAAAAATATTTGTAGGTCGATTGAAGCAACGATAATTCCTTGACATTATTCGAATCATTCCAGTATCCCTGTCGAGATAGGAATAATAGAGTAATAGAATAATAAAACTTTTCCATATAACTTTCCTCTACAAAGAAATAATCTGATCAACTGTCGGTAAAATTTCTTGCCTCTCGTGACTTACAATAATGAAGTGTTTGCCTAGATTTATCTTTTGCTCCATCAATTGAAGCAGATTTTCAACCGAAATTTGATCTAAACCTGATAAAGGTTCATCCATAACATACAAGTCCGAATCCAATAAAAACGCTGCTATAAGCATTACTTTTTTCTTTTCTCCTAATGACAATGATTGAATTGTTTGTGTCATTAATTTCTCATTCAAATAAAATTGTTCTCGTAATTCTCTTAACCGTTCTTCGAACAAATTTGTTTCAATAAAAAATTGTTTCTGTAAAAATCCGAATAATAAATTAGGAGATAAACCAATGAAATAGTTGTCCGAAGAATCTGGAACATAGCTAACTTTTTCTTCAGAAATCAATGAGCCAGAATATGGTTGAACAATTCCTAGTAATACTTTCAATAATGTTGACTTTCCTGAGCCATTTTTTCCAGTAATCAGTGTAAGACCTGAATTTGAAGTATCAAAAGAAATATTGTTAAACAGTATCCTACTATTTATCCTATACGAAATGTTCTCTACTTTCATTTTTTCTCCTTTTATATTAATTTCTAAACTAGAACCACTGTTTAACCCAGCCCCAGATAGCTTCCCATATCAAACTAATCAGAATCCATTTTATAATTTTCCATACCCAACGCCACATTTATTCTTTCTCCTTTTCTTTGATTCCTACTTTAATCTTCTGAAAAAATCAATATTCCTAAATGTCCTGTTATTCTCCAACGTCATATCAAGTCCCTCATTTACTTCTCGTACAATAATAAGTGCATTATTTGCTATACCGACTAATGGATAGACTTTTAATATCTGGGGCTTTATTGTAATCAAATCCAATAAATAGCCGTTAACTCTTATTTCCACTTGAAGAAGAGTTGATAGTGTTTGTCGAATGAGCAGTACATCTCCTACTTCTGACATACCAGTCAATAAAACATTGTTTATTCTTTCAAATTCTAGCATGCCTTCTCACCTCCATAAAAATAGCAACGATTGTCTACTTCCACCAAAGCAACGTTCCTAAAAGTGAAAAAAACTGAATCATCTTTAACTACCTCCTTTTTTATATATGAAGTTAATGATAAATTACATTATTCAATAACTTTTCAAGTAAACAAAAATTAGTAAACTTCTTGCTTACACATTGGATTATATCAGTTTATAAAAAATTCTCCAATGACAGAAATGTCACTATTTTATTTAAACTGGTAAAATTAGAGTAAAAAGCTATCTAAACTAGTATTCAAAAATATCACATTTCTCAAAATATAATATAAGTTAGGCTGGACAAAAATTCAATTCAAAGCTAACATTTAGAACGTCTTCCCATAATAAAAAACATAATATCAAAGTTTTTGTATGATTGATATTATGCCTTTTATTGTGAGAACATTTACTTCATTTTTTCCTGTCAAGTTTTTCCTCAGACTATTTTATTATCCTTACTCCATTCATTATCCAAACTAACGATTAACTTCTCATTGCCAAACATCCTCGCCATCATTTTTGCTTCTTCATACTTTTGTTTTGCCGTATCATAATCAGTCTGAAGATAATATTTCCACTCCACCATCAAGACAATCGGTTGCTTTTGGAAATCTCGTGTTTTTTCAGAAATCCAATTCAGTTTTTCCACAGCTAACTTAAATAACTCTAAGTCATTCAATAATTCACAACTTCCTAGCCCTGCAAATAACACATCACGAACAAGAAATAAATCGTCCGTACCGCTCTTTTCTACGTTATTACACACTTTTTGAAACATTAATTGAAGTTTCTGCTGTTCGCTACTAGATAACTGTCCTTTTTTTATATTTTCTAAATAACTACACAAAAAATACAATCTAATTTTTAAAAGATCTGAAAAGGAAAATTCTCTTTGATTCCATAGTTCCTCAAAAGATTCATCTAAAAGCGCTATTCCATACTGTTCATTATCCGTCGCTCTCACTTCATCTATTGCTTGAAGACAATCCACTATCATCTTCTCATCACGTGGCAAATCATCATAAAAACACTCAAAAATCTCATCAAAATATTCTTCCTTTTGTTCCTGCAACTCCTTGTCTCCGTAGTCAGGGTGATGTAAAAGAAAGTACTTTAATTCTTGGTAGCGTTTAGGCAATTCCTTATAATCTGGCATCAAGACATAGGACGGAATTTCTAATCGTTCTGCAATATATTCTAGTGTTTTTATCGTCGGGCGAAATTCTCCTTTTTCTATCCGCACCAGCTGACGGACTGATAATTCAGACTCATCCCCGCAAAAAACTGGACGACTAAGTCCTTTCTCCTCTCTAAGGATTCGTACCTTCTCTCCTAATTCATTCACTTCTCTTTACCTCTAGGATCATTCCAAAAACTTTGATAACCAAACAAACATATGCATTTATTATAACATTTTATCAAAAAAATGTACAAAAAGCGACATTTCCCCAATGACAGAAATGTCACTCCTATAAAGCATTTAACAATACCTTTCCAAGTCTTCGCTCCATTCCTTATCTAAACTAACGATTAACTTCTCATTACCAAACATCCTCGCCATCATTTTTGCTTCTTCATACTTTTGTTTGGCTGTATCATAATCCATCTGAATATAATATTTCCATTCGACCATCAAGACAATCGGTTGTTTTTGAAAATCTCGTGTTTTTTGCCCTATTTTATTTAAGGTCTCGACTGCCCTCTTAAAATAATGAAGCAACCCCATAATCTCTATACAAGTTAAAGAAGCTAACAAGGAGTCTCTAAGTAAGTCCAAACAATCGAACTCTATCTTATCAACCTGAGAACTTAATTTGTCATGAAAATAAAGAATAGTTTCATGCTCAGACTTTTTTATCTCACCCTCGTTTAAACCATCCATTAACTGACAAAGAAAATACAGTCTCAATTTCAACAATTCCTCAGCCCTATATACATCTCTGGATAGTAAGTCTTGAAGACTGTCCTCAATCACACTACTTCCATATAAGGAATTACTAGTCATTCTCACTGCATCTATAGCTTGAAGACATTCCACTAGCACTTTCTCATCACGTGGCAGGTCATCATAAAAACACTCAAAAATCTCATCAAAATATTCTTCCTTTTGTTCCTGCAACTCCTTGTCTCCATAGTCAGGATGATGTAAAAGAAAGTACTTTAATTCTTGGTAACGCTTCGGTAATTCCTTATAATCTGGCATCAAGACGTAGGACGGAATTTCTAATCTATCTGCAATATATTCTAGTGTTTTTATCGTCGGGCGAAATTCTCCTTTTTCGATTCTCACCAACTGACGCACTGATAATTCAGACTCATCCCCACAAAAAACTGGACGACTAAGTCCTTTCTCCTCTCTTAAAAGTCGCACTTTATCCCCTAACTCATTTATCTTGTTCACTTGCCCCTCGCATGATTATAAAAGATTTGATTTTCAAACAAATATATGCGATTATTATACCATTTTTCAAATAGAATTACAAAAAAGAGACAGGAAATTCCTGCCTCTAGGCTGATAAACAATTATTTGCGGCGTCCTGGACGTTCTGCATAGCCATAGTAAGCATCTGCCATGATTTCTTCCATGTCAGCTACCATTGGCAAGCGTGGGTTAGCAGGTGAACATTGATCTTCATAAGCAAGCAAGGCAATTTCATGTAAGCTATCTTTCCAAGCTTTTTCATCAATTCCTTGATCCTTGAAGTTCATCTTGATACCTACTGCAACACCAAGTTCGTAAACAGCTTTAGCGTATGCTTCAACTGCTTCTTCTGGAGTTGAGTGAGGCAAGCCAAGCATTTTCGCGATGTCTTGGAATTTCTCATCAGCTTTCCAGTAGTTGTATTTAGGCCATGTAGTAGTCTTAGATGGACGAGTTCCGTTGTAACGGATAACGTATGGAAGCAAGATAGCATTTGTACGGCCGTGAACAGTGTGGTGAACACCACCAATCTTGTGGGCCATTGAGTGGCTCATACCAAGGAAGGCATTGGCGAAGGCCATACCAGCCATTGTAGACGCGTTGTGCATTTTCTCACGTGCTTCTGGGTCAGCTGTCTTAACAGATTTTTCCAACCATTCAAAGACAAGTTTGATTGTTTGAAGGGCGATACCGTCTGTATAGTCGTTAGCAAAGTTTGAAGTATAGGCTTCAGTCGCGTGTGTCAAGACGTCCATACCTGTATCAGCAGCGATAAAGTCTGGAACTGATTCAACCAAAGCAGGGTCAACAATCGCAATAGTCGGTGTCAATGAGTAGTCAGCCAATGGGTATTTGCGGTTGTTTTTCTTATCAGAGATAACGGCAAATGGTGTTACTTCTGAACCAGTACCTGAAGTTGTTGGGATACCGATGTACTTCGCTTTCTTACCAAGTGATGGGAAGCGGAAGGCGCGTTTACGGATGTCCATGAATTTTTGAACCAAGTCACGGAAGTCGATTTCTGGTTGTTCGTAGAAGAGCCACATTACTTTCGCCGCGTCCATTGGAGAACCACCACCAAGAGCAATGATTGTGTCTGGTTCAAATGCTTTCATAACCTCAGCACCACGTTCTACAGTTGTGATGTCTGGATCTGGTTCAACATCTGAGAAGACTTGGACAGTTACACGGTTGCTACGTGCGTTCAATTGGTCGATAACACGTTGAACGAAACCGAGTTTTTCGATTGATTTGTCTGTAACAATCAAAACGCGTTCAATATCTTCACATGTTTGAAGGTATTGGATAGAATTGCGTTCGAAGTAAATTTTTGAAGGAACTTTAAACCATTGCATATTATTTCTACGTTTCCCTACTTTCTTGATGTTTAGGAGGTTAATAGCACTCACGTTATCACCAACTGAATTACGTCCGTATGAACCACATCCAAGTGTCAATGATGGGATGAAGGCATTGTAAACGTCACCGATACCACCGAAAGTAGATGGAGAGTTCCAGATAATACGCATAGCTTTGATTTCTGTACCAAAGCGTTTAGCAAGAGCTTCATCTTTGGTATGGATAGCTGCTGAGTGACCAAGTCCGTTAAACTCAACCATTTGACGAGCTTTTGTAAGACCATCTTCTGTATCTTCAGCTTTTAGGACAGCAATAACTGGTGACAATTTTTCACGAGTCAATGGTTCTTTTGGTCCTACTTCCTCACATTCTGCAGCCAAGATGTTTGTTCCTTCTGGAACGCTGAATCCCGCTTGTTCTGCAATCCATGCTGCTGGTTTACCAACAATGTTTGCATTTAGTTTAGCACCAGCACAGTTTTTGCTGTTTGCTTTAACACCGAAACAGAATTCTTCAAGAAGTGCTTTTTCTTTTTTGTTTACAAAGTAAGTGTGGTATGATTTGAATTCTTCTACAAATTCATCATACACTTCTTTATCAATGATAACTGCTTGTTCTGATGCACAGACCATCCCATTATCAAATGATTTAGACATAACGATGTCATGAGCAGCTTGACGAAGGTCAGCAGATTTTTCTACATAGGCAGGAACGTTTCCGGCACCTACCCCAAGAGCTGGTTTACCACATGAATATGCTGCTTTAACCATGGCATTACCACCAGTTGCAAGGATAGTAGCAACACCTTCGTGGTTCATAAGCGCTCCAGTTGCTTCCATAGATGGTTCAGTAATCCACTGAACACAGTTTTCAGGCGCTCCAGCTGCGATAGCGGCATCACGAACGATTTGAGCTGCGTGAGCAGAAGATTCTTGAGCTGATGGGTGGAAAGCAAACACGATTGGATTACGTGTTTTCAAAGCAATCAATGATTTGAAAATAGCTGTTGAAGTTGGGTTGGTTGTTGGAGTGACACCACACACAACACCGACAGGTTCTGCAATTTTAGTCAATCCTGTAACGGGATCATCTTCGATAACTCCGACAGTTTTAACTCCGCGCATGTTATTCACAACATGTTCACAGGCAAAAAGGTTTTTTGTCGCCTTGTCTTCAAATACACCACGACCAGTTTCTTCAATTGCGTGTTGTGCTAGGATACCGTGCGCATCAAGAGCTGCAACTGAAGCTTTCGCTACGATGTAGTCAACTTGTTCTTGGTTCAACTTGCGCATTTCATCAAGTGCAACTAAGGCTTTTTGTACTAGTCCGTCTACATGCTTTTCAGCAGCGAGTTGTTTTTGCTCAGGTGTAACAGTTTTTTTATCAGCCATATTATCCTCCATAGCCTTTAAGGATTTTATCCTTTGTTAATTTTTTCACAAGTTTATTATAACTCTTTTTTTATGTTTTGTAAACAGTTTCATAAACATTTCACAAAGAATTTTTGCAATATTGTGAAATTACTCTCAAATAGGTTATAGTATCAGCTTTTAACTAGATGATTGTGAAATAACAACAAAAAATTTTTTATTTCACAAACCTAATAAAGAGTTAGGAAGCGCTTTCTTTTTTCTTGTAAAAAAACCTCCTTGGGCTGACCTGACACACAGCAGTTTAGTTATTTGGGTTAATATTAGCGAGCCAAGTTGTTTGGCTCGCTTTTTTCGTTGTTTAGTTTTCCGATAAAATTATAGTAAATGTCAATCTGAATAATGCGATTACGTTTCGTACCAGTTGGTTTATGAATCACAATCTTGTCAATCAGTTCATTCACTATCTCAACGGTTAGTTCTGGTAGCTCTGTATATTTTGAAATTCTCGCCATAAACTTGGAAATATTAAGACTATCTTCTTGTTGTTTGGCGAGTTTTTCGGTTAAGTCAGAAATGGAAGCTTGAAGCTGTTTCTGTTCTTCTTCATAGCTCTGGCTTAGCTTCACAAAGCGCTTATCTGAAATTTTGCCAAGTAAATTATCTTCATAAAGCTTCTGAATGATATTGTCAATCTCTTTAGAGCGGTGCTCATCCTTTTGAAGTTGCTGGCGCTGATGTTTGTTGTCTTTATTAAATTGAGCTTGACTTTGCTGTTCTAACTTTTTCAAAAAGGCTTCTTGGTTGAAGTGGACTTTCTGAATGGTTTGGCGGAGCTTGCGACTTACAATCTCAATCAAGGCGGATTTTTGAATGTAGTGGGGATTTTCGCAACCATCAATCTGCTTACGGTAACCAGAACACTTATAATGGTCATGATTAAGTCCGTCTTTCTCTTGTGGGCAAAAATAATGTTTTCGCCCACAAGTTCCACAAAAAACTAATCCAGCAAACAAGTTTTCGTGACCAGCCCGATTTTTATACCGTTGATTTGAACGCTTATGACTTCGTATTTTTTGAACAATATCAAAAGTTTCTTGGTCAATTATCGCTTCATGAGTATTTTTGAAAACCAACCAACCTTCCTTTGGATTATCCACCTTACGCTTGTCTTTATAAGATTTTGTTCGAGTTCGAAGATTGACAGTATGCCCAAGATACTCTTCACGCCCTAAGATAGCGCTTAGGGTTTCTCGCGTCCAAAAATAAGGCAAAGTTTCCACATTTGGGCTGGAAGAAATAGGTTTTAAACCAATTTCTATTCGGTGGCGGTCTGGTTTAAAAACTTTGTCATTTTCTAACCCTTTAGCAATCTCCGAAAGGCTTTTTCCGCTTTTCGCTTCTTGAAAAATCCGTTTCACAACTTCGCTGGCAACTGGGTCAATAATCCAATTTTTAGGGTTGTTTGAATCTTTGAGATAGCCGTAAGGTGGGTTAGTAGTCACTCGCTCACCAGCTTTGGCTTTAGCTTGAACTACCGCCCGAATCTTCTTGCTGGTATCTGCCGCATACATTTCATCCATTAGACTCTTGATTGGCAAGAAAATAGAATTAGTTTCATTAGGCTTATTTGAATCTACGCCATCGTTTAAAGCAATAAAGCGGACATCAAAACTAGGGAAAGTGATTTCCGTTAGCTGTCCAACCTTGATATAAGAGCGCCCCAAACGGCTTAAATCCTTTACAAGAAAGTTTGAAACTTGCCGATTTTCCACCAATCTAAGTGCTTCTGAAATAGCTGGACGGTCAAAATTTGTGCCACTGAAACCATCATCAACGAAAAGAACTGGATTTGGCAGTTTTTCTCTCGCTACCACATCAAGAAGAATATTCTTCTGATTAATAATTGAGTTACTATCTCCGTCCAGCCCGTCATCTTGACTTAGGCGACAATATACCACTGTTATATCTAAAAGTTTGGAAGTATCTACTTGTCTATAATCTGAAATTGTCAAAGTTCTGTTCATGTGTTTTCTCCTTTTGGAGTTCACACACCTTATACTTCTATTATACCATTTTTACTACTGTTAAAGTAGTGATTTATCGCTTAAAATCAACCTTTCTAGGACATTTTCAAGATTGCGATTTCCAGTAAAACGGTGACGGATTAAGTAAGTCGTTCGACCAATTCGACAAATTTCATCGGCGGTGCGTGAAGCCTGTTTTGAGTCTCTATCTTGATTCTTCTGGTTCATTCAAAATTCCTCCCTTGATATAATCTGGGTATTCTTCAAGTGTTATTACAGTGAACAGTTCCCAAAAGTTATATAGTTCTTTTTGAATTGCTTTCGAAATCGCCAGCTTTCGCTTGTCATCTGGCACAACCCACAAAACATAGGGGAAAACTTCCTTTTGTCGTTGTTCAATGCCTGAGCGATAATATTCAATATATTTCTTACAAGTATTTACGACACGCGCAAGACTTTCTGTGCTTCGGTCTATTTCCAGAAAATAATGGTCTTCGTAATCGTGACTAACTAACTCTAAATAAGTATCGGGCTTTAAAGTTCTGCCTATACCAGAAAGTTTTTGGTAGCTCCGCCAAGAGTTCGGCTCAAAGGAAAAAGTTTCAAGCGATAGCTTTTCTGAATCTCGAACAGTTTCTAGTGTCTCAACAAAGATTTCCGTAATTGCTAAAGTATGTTCAACGTGGTGCTGAGTTGGCTCGTATTTATTTTTATAGCGCAAAACAACTGTTTCATCTTGGTTTTTAAGGAATTTTAATCCCTGAAAAGTAATTTGCCAAACATAAGAAGCAGAGCCACGGCGTGCGCCACCAATTCGCCGTTTCAAGTGTGAAACTAATCCAGCTTTTTTCAGACTTTGAAGCGCAAAATTAGCACGGCGAATGGTGGTTTCAAATCGAGCGCTATCCACAAAAAAGAGTCTGGCTAATTGGTTGGTAGTCGCAAATCTTGCTTGACTCAAAAAGTAAAGAATTTGCGTGTCGTTATCTGTTTTGTAATTCCATTTCATCTGTTTTGTTCTCCATTAAAATTTAAAGGGTGTGCTCCCGTAAAATGTGCTTAGTTACGGAGTAAGTCGTGTGAGTAAAAATTCCGAAAACCTTTATTTATCAGGGGTGGAAGAATTTTCTTCATCAACACGATTCGAAGAGCGATTGGAACGCTTTTTCCTCCCTAAATCTGTTAGTTTTTGATTAGAATCTTCATTTTTCGAAGCAGATTTTTCAAAAATGTAGTTTTCGAATTGGCTTTCAATTTCTGAAATATCTTGTCCGTATCGGCTCAAGCTATTCAAAAATGGCACACGACTATCTCTAAGTTTTGGTTTAGGTAGGTAGGTCTTACCGATAAGCCAGCGGTAGGTATTTGGTGAGATTTCTGTTCTGATATATGCCCAAAATGGTGGTAAGCTGTAAAAATCTTCTTTATCAATCTCCAGAGTATATTTTGCCATTTCGCGAGCTTCATCAAGATTTAAGCCAAAAACAATTTTATTCGCAACATTAGATTCAATTCCAGCTTTTAACTGGGGTGACATCTGGGCGAGGTGTTGGAAGCCAATATTCCAGCCAACATTAAACTGACGAGATTGCGAAAGTGCTTCATCTAAGTTAGCGTTAGGGATTCCTAGGAAACTCGGTGTCTCATCGATATAGATAAAGACCGATTGGCGTTTACTTGGCTCAACCGAAGACTGGCGTAAAATTAGCATCCAGAGCATTGAAGTGATTAGGCTACCAATGAGCTTCGCAGATTCTGAACCAATTACTGATTTATTTAGCGGAATCAATACTATTTTTCGGCTTTTGAAGATTTCTGCAAGACTAAAATTTGGGTTAGTTTGTCCCAACATTGCCCGAAGTTGCGGACGAAGCAAAAACTGGCGGAATTTATTCAAAATGGGGTTTAACATCTGGTGACGTTGAGCTTCACTGAGCAATTCAAACCAGTTCCAGAAACTTTCCAGTCCGATTGGGTCTTTTAACTCTCTTAATAGTTTATTTCGAAAGGATTGATTAGTGAGCAGACTTGGTAGCATTACTAAAGAAGTATTTGGAATGCGTGCCAAAGTTAAAAAACTATGCGATAGAATATCCAGTGAGTAAATTCCAAAATGTTCAGGATAAAGTCCTTTAAATAGCTCTAAAAGATAATATGCAATAACTTCTGGCTCGATACCGTGCTTAGTGAGCTCGAAAGGGTTTATACCTACAATTTGCTTTGAAGTGGGTGAAATCACCACAATATCTTCATCGTGTTCAGTTGGTGTGCGCTCTAATAGTTCATGAGTGAGTTGACCTTTGGCATCCACCACAACGACGCTATGATGTTTAGATTGTATATCTGATAAAATTAAATGACTCATAGCGGTGGTTTTGCCGCAGCCAGTTGAGCCGAGAAAAACGGTGTGCTTTTTGCCAGCTTGAGCTGAAATCTGAATTGGTCTTGGTTGACTTTCAACCGTTTGCGCCAAACTTCGCTGATTTTTTCGATTGACATTGTAGCCCAAAGGCGGAGCTACTAATTTAGGGTGAATATTTGGCACACCTGCAATATTTTCTTCACCAATTGGTAGAAGCATGAAACAAGCTAAGTCTGAAACGGATAAACTATATGGGAAAGACCAGGAAGGTTGCGCTTGATTAAGTTTTTGGATAGCTAATGGTTTTAATTCAATGGTGGCATTTGATTCCATCATGCGAAAACTACTAAGTAGGCTGTCAAAAAAATCCTTTGTTCGCAAAATACTGCGAGATTGGACACCAAGACGAATTTCACATTTAAAAGTAGATTGGTTTAGTTTTTGTTTCATCAGCTTTTTGGAGTTTTCAGAAAGCTCAGGAATATTATTCGTAATCACTTGATACCATTTAGCGGATAAATTCGGCAAATCTTTGGGTTGCGGGCGAGGTGGTGAACCTGCGCCAATGACCAACTGAACAACTACTGTTTCATCTGGCTGAAGTATTTTTGAAATTGTAAGGCTTGAACGTATCATATTTTCTACAGAATCCGTTTTTAAAGCATAGTGAGATTCTTTGATATTCACTAACCGTGCAACCGAAAGTTTTTCGCGTTTTGAGACTCTTGAAAACTGAATAGCTCGATGTGATTGAATCAGCTGATGAATATGACGTTTATCTTGTTCTTCCGTCCCCAGAAGATACTGCACACGGTTTTTAGTCATGCGAACTTCAAAAACAATGCTTTTACGTCTAGTTAGACCGACCAGCTGACCAAGCAAACTTTTGACGTCTTCTTCAGAAAACGGACGTTGCCAGTTCCACTCGCTCCAAGATAGCGCTTCGAATTTTCTTTTCATTTCTACCTCCATTCTTTAGATTTAATAATCCGAAAGGCGAACCAGCCAATGAAAATAATCGCAGTCATCAAAATAAAGAACCACCAAACTTCCAGAATTAGTTTCACCGCCCAGTTAATAAGCCAAGCACAAGCAACAAATCCAAGAATATATGCCATTAGTTTTTTCATAGCTGGTCTCCTTTCTGCCTCCATTTATACAAGAAAATTAGTGAAAAGTTAAATTTCGCTACCTTCAGTTTTTAGAGCGATTGGAATGAATTTTAGGCAATGAAACAGTAGTATATTTCAACATATTTTTTCCTTTTGTCTAGTCCAATCAAGGCTTTTGTTTTCTTTCAAATTTTCTCAATTCGGATTTTGCAACCAAGAAAAGTTGATCGATTTCTTGCCGTTTTTCCAGAAATTCTGCCAGGGCAATTTCTTCTTCACTATAGTGCTTTTTATCTGCTTGTTTTGGTTTTTCGAACCAATCCCAAAGAAATACAACAACAATGATAATTATAAAAGCTATAAAGTAGTCCATCATAAAGCTACCTCATTTCATCTTTTCAGTAGCGTAATAAGTGAACGCTTTTAGAATATAATCTGTATATGCTTTAGCTTCTGGTGTATTTTTGAGGATTTCAGACTGAGTAAGCGCCAGATTGCCCACTTTATATAAAATATCGCTAGCGAGAAGCTCCAAGGCTTGATTATCTGCCATCGATTCACTCAGTGTTTTAGCCACTTCTAACTGATAGGGGCTAACAAGTTGAGGAAGTTCTACTTTTGGGGTTGATTTTTGAATGTGGTTCATGAGATTTCTCCTTTGATTTTGGTATAATTTATGTTATAAACATTGTCGACTTTGTTTATGATTATAGTGTAACGAATATTTTTATCTCATTCATCAGGTAAAAAATCTCAGAAATCTCAAGGAGAAATCGTGTGACCGAATTTAGATTAGGATGGTTTTGCTATATTTTGCAAAAATCTGAAAAGAAAAAACGAAACCAAGAAGATTTCGTCAATAGTATTTTGAATAGATTAGTGAGTGAAAACAACACTAAAATTTCATTTATTCCAGAAATTAACCGTGTTTCTAGTAACCGCCTTTTTACAGGAGACGAAGAAATTCCAGAATTTTACCGCGAAGCTTTGCCGATTAGTGATTTAAGCTTTCAATCTCAAAGGATAGCAGATATTTTCAAAGATTTAAACCGTGATGAAATCTTCGATTATAAGCAAGCTGTTTTTAAAATCAAATCAGCTCTTTTAAGCCAAGCAAAAAAAGCTACAGTTGTGTTTGGTAGCGAAAAAATAGAATTACTTAATCATTGCCAAGAAGATGAACTTTACTTAGCAACTCTTTTGATTTTCTTGGTGAATCTTTCGAATATTCCTTCCAAAAACTCAGAGGAATTAAGACAAGCACAAATCATTAACCAGCACATTTTTAAGTATTTTGAAAATGAGGTTTTATTAACGCCATATTCACATAGAAAAGCTATTGAGGAATCTTTAAAAAGCAAACAGCTGATTTTTTATTTTGATTTATATAAGCCTGAAGCGTTAAATGATAATAAAAATCTCGTTTCACCCACTTTAAAAGTTTTGATTCAAGATTCTATTTACAAAATGCCAATTATCCAGAATGGTTTAATAATCCAAAATGAAACTATCAACGAACGAATTACGCAGTTTATTGAAGAAAATTTTGAGAACAGCCCCACACTAACTTTAATTACTGGATTTTGCCAGTCTGAAGCAGATTTTTATAAAGCTTTGGATAGATTTTTACCAAAAGAAGTTATCAATAAAATTTTTATTGTTAAAAGTTTCGCTTTATCTGTAAAAGCCAGTTATGATTATACTGCTTCGAAAATGAAAAATATGATAACCTTAACAGAAAATGTTGTAAATTATTTAGAAAAAAGAGCTTTCACAACACAAGATAAAACTGAGTTTACTGTAGGCGGAAGTAATTATTTAGAAAATAATGAAATTATTTTTTATTTACTAATTGATTTTACTTTATCTATCAAAAGATAAATGATATAATAAAAATGAAAGGGGATACAATGGATGCTTTTGTCAAAGAAATAAGGATAAAACCTATACCTAAAGGGAAATACTACTCTGAAATTCCATCAATAAATTCCATTGATTCTTTAAATTTGTCTTCTCCTATTACCTTTTTTATGGGCGAAAATGGGAGTGGTAAATCAACTTTACTTGAAGGTATTGCAGTTTCTTTAGGATTTAACCCCGAGGGTGGAACTGTTAATTTTAATTTTGCAACTAAAGAAACTCATTCAAACCTTAGTGAATATATTCAGATTGTTAGAGGAGCTAAGCGACCACGGGATGGATTTTTCTTGAGGGCTGAAAGTTTTTATAATGTAGCTACTTATCTGGAAGATATATACAGTAGAGAGATTGCTATGGGCTACAAATTAGATTCTTACGGCGGAATCCCTCACGAACGCTCGCACGGTCAGGCATTCTTAGGTCTGGTTTTAAATAAATTTAAACCTAATGGATTATATATCTTAGACGAACCAGAAGCTGCTCTTTCGCCACAAAATCAATTAGCCTTTATGGCAAAGATATATGAACTAACGCAAAGCGGAGCTCAATTCATCATAGCTACTCATTCCCCTATTATTACAGCTTTACCAAATTCAAAAATATACAATTTTAATGAATCTATCCAAGAAATTGATTATCACAATTCTGAAAGCTATCAAATTACTAAGCTTACTTTAGAAAATCCTGAGCTTATATTGCGAAATCTTTTGAAGAAATAAAAATAAAAAAGGAGGTTCCTTATGGCTCAATGTGGTGTTTGTAATGGAACTGGAATTTGTCGTTTTTGTAATGGAACAGGTGATGACAGAATAAATAATCCTCACCCCAATCCAAATAATGTTTTTTCTGGTGGAGGTAGTCGTTGTATACAGTGTGACGGGAACGGTAAATGTATAGAATGTAATGGCTCTGGTGAAGTATAAATTGTAGTATGGAGGTTTGATGTAGTGGATTTAAAATTTCAAGATAAAACCATTCAACAATTATCTAACTTAGATAGAGTATACTATTATTCTATTATTAAGCACGAAGTAAGTTCTTTACATAGTTTATTAGAGTTGGCGGAATGGCTTCGATCAGAGGGATTTGAATTAGATGACGTTTTTAATTCAGCTTACGATGTATGTTTAGCTATGTATAAAAGAACGGGTATAGCAGATATTAGCTATTTTGAGGGTCTTTATGGTGTATTTATTCCTATTTTTCTAAACGGTCAATGGCAGGCTTGCGTGCAGGCAGAGTCACCTAAAAAACTTGTATTAGCCTTATATTGGATTCAAGAACAAGGAGCTAATGCCGATGATTTATATAATAAGTTACTTGATTCAAAAGTAATCAGTTTATGATATTGAGAGCCAAATGGCTCTTTTTCTATATTTCTCCTCTTTTATTCCTGCTACAATAGTAAAGAAAGGAGAAATTTTTGACAAATCATCATAAGAACAAATTAGAAAATATCAAAACCATAACTATCGGCTATGCTCGTGTCAGTTCAACAGATAATCGGCAAGAATTAGGTTTATCCGTTCAAAAAGAAGCACTCGGCTTTTGCGATAAACTCTATATTGAAAAAGATTCTGGTGGAAATCAGGAGCGACCGAAGCTTGACAAGGCGTTAAAATTAGCCAAAAATTATGCTAAACAAGGGGTTAAAACAAATTTTGTTGTGTATAAATTGGATAGACTTACAAGAAAGATGCTTCACCTCTCTGCCATTATTGAAGATTTAACCAAACATGGTATTCATCTTCAATCTATTCATGAAAATATTGAAACAGATTCTTTAACTGGAAAGTTCTTTTGTTTGATGTTGGGTTATGTGGCAGAATGGGAGCTTCAAGCGATTTCTGAACGTACTAAAGACGGACTCCGTAAAGCGAAAGAAAAAGGTGTAAAACTTGGCAATAAAGGAATAGCGAAAGATAAAGAAAAGCAAATTATTGCACAATACCAGCAAAAAGAAATGTCCGTTCGAAATATTGCGAATCAGCTGAACATTTCTACCGCAACCATATATAATGTGTTAAGGCGCAATAGTATTCAAATAAATAGAAAAAATCACCTATAATTGATTGACAAATCCTTAGAAAAATAGTACATTAAACCTATCAACAGTTTTAGCAAACGGTCGTTTGTTAAAACAATCAAAGTTATCAATAAAAATATTTCAAATGCTGATTTAATAGGGTTTTAGTTACCTTGTTGAATTGGCATTTTTATTTTTTCATTGTTTTAGTTGACGACCGTTCACTAAAACAAGCTCAACCCCTATTGTAGCAGGGATTTTTTGAGTGAAAAATAAAAAATGGAGGTTCTTTATGGGACTTAACGACTTAAAAGCCGATTCAGTTGAGGTGACAACCAAACTTTCGGTTTCTGATATTGGCGTGATTCTTCAAGAAATTTGCGCCGAGTGGAAAACAACCCCAGAAGCTATTCAGAGTAGTTCGGGTGCATTAGCTGATTTTGATGATAGAGCTGATATAGAAATCGTCATTAAAGGTAAAGCTGGCTTATTCTCTCCGCAATTTTATGCAGTTCAGGTTTATGTTTACCAACTTGAGAATGAATGTGGACTTCAGCTCATTGCTTTAGGTGATTCTGGGTTTTCGAAAATGTGGTACGGTCTTAATGGTGCGATAAAAATGTCTGAAAGCATTAAACGCCGTGACGCCATTATAGAACGAATTATGCAATATAGTTCGAGATAGAATAGAAAGAGGTTTAAAATGAATACTCGTTTAAATCAAAAAGTAGTTCGTGGTGAATTGGTTGAGGTTATTGAAAGCTCAGGTGGTTTTCTTGGCGGAATTGAATATCAATTAGTCGTTGGTGGAAAGATTAAAGAACAATCCAAAGACCTTAGCTATATTCTTAGTGCCTTTGATAGATATTGGTAATTTATTAGAAAGAGTATCGATGAAGAGAAGGTTATTTTTCTCATTTATAATTTTACTGTCATGTATTATGCTTTTAGGTTGTAGTTCCCCTAAGAACTTCACAGGTAAATGGAAAACCGATATCTTCGACCAAGGAAGTGTTAGAGAAGATGGAGCGAAAATCGCAGGTAAAGCAACTGGACAAGCCGACCTTGCCTCAATTATCTCTAAATATATTCACTGGAATGCTACTATGGAGATAAAAAAAGACGGAACTTTAACAATGGACAACGGCGAAACTTTCTCCGCCAAATGGCATCAAAAAGGCGACAAAATTGTAATTGAAGGAAAAAATATTTCCGGAATTGCAACCCTGTCTGACGACCAAAAGACTTTATATTTTGAAAATAAGCCATTAAATGATAATTCTGATAACCAGAATGGATTTATGATTGGAGAAAATTCGTTAAAGTTTGAATTTAAAAAGGTAGAATAATGATGAAAAAATTAGGAATGGTGATTACATGTTTAGTGATGATTCTGTTACTTGTTTCTTGTGCAAATAAGAGAAAGGATTTGGTTTTATCGAATTTTCCAAGTGTTCAGAATGAACTAACCGAAAAAGACTTGCTTAAGGCGGTTGGAGCACCACACGAGAAGTCCTCTTCTCTTAGTGATGTTACCCAGTTATATGAAAAACTACTAAAAATGGACTTATCTAGTAGTGAATCAATCCTGTCTCAGAAATCAAATTGGACTGTGGGGATAAATGGAATCATCACAGACTACTACGTCTACAAATTAAAAGACGGTAAATCAGTGATTGTTTTTCTTAGTAAAGGAAAGGTCGTTGCGATAACAAGAAAAGGTATCGATTATAAGTAACATAAAAGGTAAAGTAATATGAAAAATAGCATTAAAATTCGGTTGGCAATTATAACAATAGCTATCATTGGGTTTCTATTTTACGGATTCAGAGATAATGGTTCGGTACTTTATTACGGGCAAAGCTATACAGCAGGTTCCGTATTTAATCCTGATTCTTATCTTTCAGCTGGGCTATTTAAATCCGCAGGCAAAGAGATAAACAAACTGGTTTCGAAAAAGCGTGGAAGTAGCCTTACAGGTGTGATAGTCTCTGTTATAGTTGGTGGAATTACTTTTTTCACACTTTGGCAAGATGACGATTTTAAAGATATTTTAGTAGAAGCAAGAAAACAAGGAGAAAATAATTAAAATGGCTAATTTGGATAATTACTTGATTCTGGTTTTTATTGTAGTAACTGGAATTCTTATCGCTATTCAATTCGCAGGCGAGCATTTTGCGGATTGGCTAACAGATTTAACCGAGCAATTCTTTTCAAAAAGCTTGGATAAGCATGAAGAAAAGCGTAAGGCGGAAAGAGAAGAAAAATAAGTTAAGGAGTTACGGTCTAGTTATATTGCCAGATAAAACTAAGATTATCTTCTCGTATTCAAATCTAAGGTATCTAACCAAAAAACAATATTTATATTTGACGAATAATAGAAAAAAGACGGCTCATTTTTTAAACCGTCTTTTAATTTACTCATAAGATGTGTGAACTCAGATTACTTTTAGGCTGCTGAGCGTCAGACTGTCGTTAATTTTATTTATCCTTTCTTAATTTGATAGTTGAGAATAGTTAAGGAAACTTAGAAGAAAACAAAATAGTAGTTAAATTATTAACCATCACACACAAATCATTTTTGTGTCCCAAAAACGATTGACTTTGTCCCAATTTTTTGTTATGATGTATTTAGGAGGATATACAGATGAAAAAAAAACAAGTGCTAAACCTTATTAGATATTTTGTCGAGGGGAATACTTCTGGATTTCGAGCAGAAGCGTATGATATAGCTAAGGCGTTTGATAAATCAGGGGATTATCAGCTTGCAGAATATATTATAGCTATGTTATCTGAAAATAATACATTTATTCCACAGGTCAGTGAAGATAAATTCGAGTCACTTAGAAAAGTTCAGTTGGCTAATTTTAATCCCTTGCCACTTCCAGAAGCAATATCTTCGGACGTTATCGGTATAGTAAATGCTGTACGTCGTAATATAGGTGTAAATAAATTTCTGTTTGAAGGGATGCCGGGAACAGGAAAGACAGAAACGGCAAAGCAGGTTGCTCGACTGCTACAAAGAGAGTTGTATATTGTTGATTTTGAAACTATTATTGATAGCAAATTAGGGCAAACTGCAAAAAACATAGCTAATTTATTTAAAGAGATAAATAGTTTTACGTATCCTGAGCGGACACTTATTTTATTTGACGAAATTGATGCTATTGCATTGAACAGGCTAGATAATAATGATTTAAGAGAAATGGGGCGCGCAACCACTTCAATATTAAAGGGTATGGATTCATTGCAAGATGGAGTTGTTTTAATCGCGACCACTAACTTATTTAATGCTTTTGATAAAGCCCTAGTCCGTCGTTTTGATGCGGTCATTGACTTTAATCGATATAGTCAACAACATTTATTAGAGATTGCTGAATCCATGATGTCTTCCATACTGAGCGATTCAAAACATTCGGGTAGAAATGCAAGACTTTTTAAGAAAATTGTTACACTCAACTCTCCAATACCTTATCCAGGAGAACTTAAAAATGTCTTGAAGAGTGCATTAGCATTCAGTAGCTTGACAGATAAATTTGATTATCTGCGACGATTATTTTCGTATTTCTATAAGCCCATTGAGAATGTGACTCTGAAAGAATTAAAAGAACTGGGCTTTACTGTAAGAGAAATTGAAATTTTGACAGGAGTGTCTAAGAGTCAAACAGCCAGAGAGTTAAAGGAGAATTGATATAAATGAACGAACTTTTACAATTAAAAGGTCGTTTTGAACAACGACCAAATAATACCAGACCAGGTGCGCCCAGATTGTTGTCCGATAAGATCGTTACAAGTTCGGAGTTGTTAACATTAAGACAGCAGTTGGACTCACTGAGAAAATATTGGCGAACAGTTACATATTTTGAAGATGCTCTTATAACAATTGTTTATAAGGATATAGTTCCTAAAAGTCGGCGAGCAAAAGAAATACTAAAGAAGAATAGTCGCATTACTCCAAATGATTTAATTGTTGGAGTACGATATTTTGAAGGACACAAAACACGACATGCGATTACATATTATGTTGATGAGCATACTATTATTGAAACGTTAAAAAAAATAGATTTGGCAATAGAAATTCTAAATGATGACTTTGATGGTAAGATTACAACAGAGATAGTTGATTCTATTAATGACAAGCTTATCCCCTACCAAAGTTCTAAATTGTCGAAAACAACATTTCTCCAAGTAATTGTGGATGTTAGCTCTATTGAAAAATTTATTAAATTAGAGACAGATATAGATACAGAACAAGCATCAATTGTTAGTGTTTTTAAAACAGAACTGCAAACTTATGAGCTACTAAGTAGACTAGGACTAGATATTTCAATCAGTAGAGTAATTGATAATTCGACTATTCTATTAACACCAGATGAGATTACTTTAATAAAGAGAAAAGCTCCTTATCTAATATCTATGGCAACCGTAGATCTTTCCCAGTTGGATATATTGGATTTCGACGAAGTAGATTCTAGTCAAAAGCTTTCCATCCCAGAACCTTCCAATGAACCTATCGTTGGAGTTATTGACACTTTATTTGATGAACGAGTATATTTTTCCAAATGGGTTGATTATGAGGATAGAGTCGACAGCCAAATTGAACGTAATCCTAGAGACTATGAACATGGTACTGCTATTTCATCTATTATTGTTGATGGAGTTTCTATTAATCCTAACCTTAATGATAATTGCGGACGTTTCAGAGTTAAGCATTTTGGTGTAGCTACAAGCGGACAATTTAGTTCCTTTACTGTTATGAAGCAAATTAAAGAAATAGTTGCTGAGAATAGGGAAATTAAAGTCTGGAATCTATCCCTTGGTTCTGCTCTTGAAATTCATAAAAATTTTATTTCCCCTGAAGCAGCCATATTAGATAAGATTCAATATGAATACGATGTTATATTTATTGTTGCAGGAACAAATAAATTGTCGACTTCGCCTAGTCCTATGTTAATTGGAGCTCCAGCCGATTCTATAAATTCACTTGTTGTTAATGCGGTTAATAAAAATAATGAGCCCGCTTCGTACTCGAGAGTAGGTAAAGTTTTATCTTTCTTTAATAAGCCGGATGTGAGTTATTATGGTGGAGATGGAGAGGATAAGGTAAGAGTCTGCCTCCCTCTAGGAGAAGGTTTTGTTACAGGAACTTCCTTTGCTGCACCTTGGATTAGTAGAAAAATTGCCTACTTAATTTATAAAGCAGGACTTAGCAGAGAGGTTGCTAAAGCATTAGTTATTGATTCGTCTATATCCTGGAGCACAAATACATCACCTTCAAATATTATAGGTTATGGTGTTGTCCCTCAGGATATTAATGAAGTTATAAATTCAAAGGACGATGAAATAAAATTTATTTTGTCAGGAGAATCGCTACAGTACGACACCTATAATCACCAATTACCAGTTCCCGTAGTGAATGGACAACATCCGTTTGTCGCTAAAGCTACACTCTGTTATTTTCCAAAATGTACCAGAAATCAGGGAGTCGACTACACTAATACGGAATTAGATATTTACTTTGGAAGAATACTTCCAAATGGTAAAGGAATCAAAACAGTAAATGATAATAAACAAAGTGATAATATAGCGTTGTACGAAGAAGATGCACGAGAGCAATATCGTAAATGGGATAATATAAAAACAATTGTGGAATATATTAAACCACGAGGACGAGCAAAGAAGGCTTACGATAACGGATTATGGGGAATTAGTCTCAAGACAAAAGAAAGGTTAAATGCTAAAGATGGTGAGAATTTAAATTTTGGAATAGTTGTTACTCTTAAAGAGATTAATGGCGTAAACAGAATCAGTGACTTTATAAATCAATGTTCAATGCGTGGTTGGTTAGTGCAAAGGATTAATATTGAAGAAATGATTCAAGTATACAACATTGCTGAAGAAGAGGTTAAATTCGAAGAGTAGCTCGGGATAGGAATGCCAGAGAATATTAGCAAATTTTAAATGAAATAGACTAAATAATTAAAAAAGACAGCTAGTTTAGTTGTCTTTTAGTGTTTATAAAGTGTGTGAACTCAGATTACTATTAAACTGCTGAGCGTCAGACTGCCTTGTCAGGAGACTTTATTTTTGTTGAAAAACGCCTTGTTTAAAAGTTCCTTCATAAACAACTTCTTGTTCTGTTGTTAGTTTCCCTTTTCCTTCAGCTTGCCCATTTACAAAATCACCTTCGTAGGTCCAACCTTCTTTAGATTGAAAAGTACCTTTTCCATTGAAGGCTCCATTGTTGAAACCACCTGTATATTGGTCTCCATTTTGGAAGGTGATGGTTCCTTGACCATTCATTTTACCACGGACAAGACTGCCATCGTAAACAATCGTTCCATTATCAAGTTTTAGAACACCTTTTCCGGGAATATTTAGAAAAAAGACGAGTACAGCACAGAAAACAATGGCAACTACTGCTAAAAGCTCTAAACGTGGACGAGTCAGATAGACACGATACTTCTCGTAAAAATTCTTAAGATTTTCCATCTTCACTCTCCTTTTCTAAACGTTCTAACCAAGCTCGGCACCCCTCTTGAACACGTCGATAGGTTTCCTCAAAATCTCCTGTATACCAAGGATCTGGAACACTTTCAGATGCAAATGAGTAAATCTTATCTTGCAAGCCTGCTGGACACATCTGACGTAAGTCAGAAACATTTGAAGCGTCCATCCCGATAATATAATCAAAGGCTTCAAAATCTTCCTTACTAATCTGAAGCGATGTCTTGCCTTTTTCATAAGGAATCTCATACTGTTGAAAAATCCCTTGAGTTCCCTTATGAATCGGATTGCCATGTTCCCAAGAGGAAGTCGCTCGACTTTGGATTTCATAATTATCTGTCATTGATTTCATAACAAACTCGGCCATAGGGCTACGACAAATATTTCCCAGACAGACAAAGACTAGTTTTTTCATCCCATTTCCTTTCTTTTACAGAAAAACGGGAGTTCGTGATCCCGTCTTATTTTTCAATTGCGCCTTCTAATGAAGCTGTTTCCTTCAGTGGCAATACGGTTTTGATAGCAGCTAGTTCAAAAGTCAAGTAAACTCCATCTACATCAAGGACAATTGTTCTCTTCTCCGTATCTACTTCATCGACTGTTCCGTAAAGTCCACCGATTGTAATCACCTCATAGCCTTTTTGCAGTTTATTTAAGCTTTCCATACGTTTTTGTGCTTGTTTCTTTTGAGAACGTTGCGTAAAGAACATCAAGCCCATCATAAGGACTAGTATAATTAAAAATGTATAATTTGGATTCATTAGTTTCTCCTTTGTCTTTTACATAGGACTACTATATCAAATTTCAGCTACTTTTACAAGATTGTACCTTGCTTTTCTAGTAAGAAAAACCAGAGCTTGCGCCCTGATTTTTAGGATCATTTCAAGTTTTGAACGACTTTCACTAGATTTTCTACAGTAAAGCCATATTCTGCCAATACTTTTGGTGCTGGGGCAGAAGCTCCAAAGGTATCAATACCAAGAACAGCACCATCAAGACCAACGTATTTGTACCAGTTTTGACTTGCACCCATTTCGACTGCAACACGACGGCGAACTGCATTTGGAAGAATTTCTTCCTTGTATGCTGCATCTTGTTTATCAAAGACATCTGTAGATGGCATGCTGACTACACGGACTTTTTCGCCTTGACTAGCCAATTCTTTAGCAGCTGAGACAGCTAAATTGACCTCTGAACCTGTCGCAATCAAGATTGTATCAAAATCTGCTGCATTTTCATAGACGACATAAGCACCTTTAGCAACCTTGTCGAAATCTGTTCCCTCTTCAACAGTCAAGTTTTGACGTGTCAAGACAAGGGCAGTTGGTGTTTTCTCACTTGTCACTGCAAGATACCAAGCTGCTTGAGTTTCACGCGCATCTGCTGGGCGGAAAACATTTAGATTTGGCATAGCACGAAGACCTGCTAAGTGCTCAACTGGTTCGTGCGTTGGGCCATCTTCCCCTACCGCAATAGAATCGTGGGTAAAGACATAAGTCACAGGAAGTCCTTGTAAGGCTGACAAGCGAACAGCTGCCTTCACATAGTCAGAGAAGACGAAGAAAGTTCCACCGTAAACACGAAGTCCACCGTGAAGTGCCATCCCGTTCAAGATAGTTCCCATAGCAAATTCACGAACACCAAACTGAATGTTACGGTTCAAGCGATTGGCATCATCTTGAAGCCCATCAGTCTTGATATAAGTCATGTTTGAGTGAGCAAGGTCAGCTGATCCACCCAAGAAAGTTGGCAACTTAGCTGCCACAACGTTCAAAGCATCCTGACTCGAGTTACGAGTTGCTTGAGAGAAACCATTTTCTAAGACTGGGAAATCTGCTGGAGTCACTTCAACTGGATCACGTCCGTCGATGATAGCTTCTACTTCTGCAGCCAATTCTGGATGCGCTTCTTTATAGTCAGCAACTAATTTAGTCCAAGTTTGATAAGCTGATTCGCCACGGTCTGCAACATGTTCTTTGAAATCAGCATAAACTTGTTCTGGAATTTCAAATGGTTCATAGTCCCAACCAAGGGCTTGACGAGTTGCTGCAGTTTCATCTGCTCCAAGAGGAGCACCGTGTACAGCATTAGTTCCTTGTTTGTTTGGAGAACCATATCCAATAACAGTCTTCACTTCAATCAAAGATGGTTTTCCTGAAGCTTTAGCTGTTTCGATAGCAGCATGGATTGCTTCTAAATCTGTTCCATCTTCAACCAAGGCCGTATGCCAACCGTAGGCATTGTAACGGTCACGAACGCTTTCAGTGAAGGAATCCTTTGTCTCACCATCCAAGTTGATGTCATTTGAATCATAAAGAACAACCAACTTATCTAATTTTTGCAAGCCTGCGTAAGAAGCCGCCTCGCTTGAGACACCTTCCATCAAATCTCCGTCTCCACAGATAACGTAAGTATAGTGGTCAAAGATATTGTAGCCTTCACGGTTATATTTGGCTGCCAAGAAACGTTCTGCCTGGGCAAAACCAGTGGCAGTTGAAATCCCTTGTCCTAGAGGACCTGTTGTAGCATCAATCCCTGCTGTATGGCCAAATTCTGGGTGACCTGGTGTTTTTGAACCCCATTGACGGAAGCTCTTGATCTCATCCATGCTGACATCTTCAAAACCAGAAAGGTGAAGGAGTGCATAAAGGAGCATTGAACCATGGCCTGCTGAAAGAATAAAGCGGTCGCGGTTAATCCAGTTTGGTTGAGCTGGATTGATACGAAGTTGTTTTGTAAAGAGGCTGTATGCCATCGGAGCCGCTCCCATAACCACACCTGGGTGACCTGAGTTAGCTTTGTTGATAGCGTCAATACCTAGGAAACGAATTGCATTAACAGATAAATTTGACATAGAATTTCCTTTCTATTTGAGGTGATGATTGGATCACACATTCTATTTTACTATTATATGAAAAAATACATAGAATAGCAATTAAACAATTCGACGC
Organism: Streptococcus mitis; assembly: GCA_032481955.1. Classification (GTDB taxonomy): domain Bacteria; phylum Bacillota; class Bacilli; order Lactobacillales; family Streptococcaceae; genus Streptococcus; species Streptococcus mitis_DQ. Next base: position 31,109 of record JAWERV010000004.1, read on the forward strand.
CAGATAAGTCTCCTGTTTTCTACTCTCTTGTCGCCTGATAATAGGGAAGCAAGCGTTCATAAGCTTCTTCTAATTTTTCTAAAATCACTTCTAATGATTGATTTTCTATAAAAGAAACATCTGTCTTAACTAACACCTTACGGACTTCCTGATTGGATAGTTTATTTCTTAAAATTTGACGATTTTCTTCGTTCGCATCCCATCTTTGACTTTTACCATCAGAGTAGACTAGATAATAAATCCCTTCAACGGTTGGAATTTCTAAAACTTTGGCCTGCTTGCCTAAAGTTTGCTCATCCTTCTTACGTTCGATAAAACTAACTTCAAGTGAAACTCCAAAATCAGAAGAGCTTCCATACAAACGAATAGCCATCATAGGTTCTGTCACTTGTCCGTTTCTCTGTAGATAGACCCAGAAATGTGGTCGCAAACGCTGGGCCTGATTCATCCACTGGCTAGTCTGTTGGAGTTGCCATTCTGGATGGCTTGCTTGGAAAGCTTTGGCCAATTCTGTAAAAGCCTTTCGGGCCTCTTGGCCTTTGTGGCGTAATGCCAGCATCTTCTCTCGCTCTGCTCCCGCTTTATCAGGATTACGGTACTGCAAACCAGCAAAGTCTAGATAGTTTCTTATCTCATTTAACATCTGTTTAACCTCTTCTAACTAGCAAAAAATCAGGATAAACCTGATTTCACTTATTCTGTATCTACAACGACATAGCGATTCGGCTCGTCACCTTCAGAGTAACTAGTCACGCCATCCATACGTGAAATTATACGATGGATAATCTTGCGTTCACTATTTGACATTGGATCTGTTTGTCGGCTGCGACCTTCTTCTAAAACACGAGTCGCCAATTTTTGAGCATAGGTCTGCAAGACTTCTGCACGGTGTTCAACATAATCATTGACATTAATAGTGATATAGAAGGTTCTTGAATAGCGGTTGTAAAGATAATTTTGAGCCAACAGTTGCAAGGCCTTTAAAACTTTACCATGGTAGCCAATAATACGACCTGGTTCGTTAGTATCAATTTGCAAATTGATACTACGACGGTTATAATCATTTGAAAGTGTGGCTTCAACATCCATGTCATCAATAATTGTTTGAACATAAGTCGTTACTTCCGTAGCTACTTGTTCAATATCAAAGCTCGGTTCAACTTTCAAACCCAAGTCTTCTAGTTCTTGATGCTCATCTTCTTCTAGCTCCTCGACACCTGAAGGCTCTTCTACTTGTTCATGCATCGTAGCTTCTTTAATTTGCATTTCATTTAAGATTTCAATATGACCTGTTTCTTCCAAAATAGTGCTAGCATGTTTTTCATTTTTCAAGATTTCAGCCTTGACTTCATCAGAAACCCCTTGACCTTCTTCTTCAATCTTTTTAATTGCTTCTACAACATGCCCCAAATCAACGGTCGCTTCACTGACCGTTTTAACTGGTTCATTTTGTTCATTAATTTCTTTAGGAACACCCTTTACAGCTTGTTGATTTGCTTTGATGACAGTTGTTTCACTGATAGCTTCAATGTCAACCTGGGCTGGTTTTTTACCAAATAAACCAAGAAATCCATTTTTTTCACGAGAAATGACTTTGATATGAGCCTTCATTCTTGGAATATCTAACTCTTTTAATCCTTTCTGGATTGCTTCTTCAACAGTTGAACCTGTAAATACTACCATTACCAGATCCCTCCTTATTATTTCGTTTTCTGAGCCTTTTTCTTGGCTTTTCTTTTTCTATTTTCCAAATCTTTCTGTGCCTGTACTACCGCCTCGCGTTCTGCGATAATCTTGAATGGATTGTTCAAGAAATAGGTTTGCAAGACTTGATAGGCATTGGACACCGCCCAATAGAGCGCTACTCCGCTCGGAGCATAGACTCCAAAGACAAAAATCAAGACTGGAATCCCATACATCATCGCAGTCGTAGCCCCATTACGCTCAGACAAGGCTTTATTAGACAGCCAAGTACTTAAAAAGGTGAATACAGCTGCCAAAATCGGAAGCACAAGGGTTGTATCCACACCGCCAAGGTTAATCCATAAGAAATGACCTGTCTTTAAAAAATCAACTCTTGATAGAGCTTGGAACAAGGCCAAAATAACCGGCATCTGAATCAAAATCGGCCAAAGAGAATCTGAATGTCTGACACCCATTTCTTTAAAGACTTTACGCATTTCCTGCTCTAACTTGGTTCTACTTTCCATATCTCTGCCTGGATATTGTTCTCGTAGCGCCTTAATGCGTGGCTGAGCTTCCTGCATTTTTCTAGAAGCCACCATTTGCACTTGGAAGACCGGCAAAAGCAGTGTACGAATCAAGACCGTAAAGAGAATAATCCCCACTCCGATACTGATATCAAACGATAAAAAGCGAATGATTTCCGCAAAGAAGTAAACAAATTTACTCCAAAAATCAGCCGAATCGGCTGTAATATCGCTAGCTGTCCCATTGGTTGCACAGGCTGTCATGATTAATAGAGACAGTCCTAGCAAACTAGTCAACTGTAGTTTCTTTTTCACTCCCATTTCCTTCCTGGTAAATCTTTGATAATTTTAATACGTGGAGTAGATTTTTCTCCATCTCTGCGTATCCCAAGGTTTCAACCCCTTTTCGAGCAATGACAACAAAGTCGACATCTTCTATCAGGCTCCCTTTTACATTCTGGATAATATGTCGGATTCGTCGCTTGATTTGATTTCTAGTGACTGCATTCCCCAGTTTTTTGCTGACTGATAGACCTACTCGAAAATGGTTTTTCTGGTTTTCTAATTGGTAGACAACAAATTTGCGGTTAGCAAAACTTGTCCCCTCCTTGAAAATCGCCTTAAAATCTTTCTCTCTTTTTACACGAAAGTTTTTCTTCAAAACTCAACTCCATCTATTAAATTACTACTATTATACCATATTTTTCAAAAAAACCAATCATAGCAAGGTTTGGACAGTTTCAGGCTCTATAATATTTGTAGTGGGTAAATCCCCTATGGATATTATGGATCCTATTTTGTTGTAGAAAAAAATCCCATAAAATCTATAATGAAAAGTGACTAAACATCTCATTAGAAAGAATCATACGTTTTTGCAGTTTTGACACAAGCATCAAAACGCAAACGCTCCTCCGAGGGACTATTGCAGAGAGCAGTCGTGCGAATCAACGCACAAAAAAGCACCCTCCGAAAAGGGTGCAATTAGATGCTAATTAATAGCAATCTAACTAAAAAAATCAAATCTAATTAAACTCTACTGAGTACTATCTAAAATTTTTCTTGAAATTGGTTGATGAAACTCGTAAGCTTCTAACAACAATTCGAAGATATTATCCGAAGTAAACCGTGGTATTTTTTTTTGAATTTCATTTTTAAAAGACGGAAAATCTCTTATATCATTTACAACGCAAAACTTAAACACTTCATCAATATATTTTATTTCAGAAAGAGATAAATTATACTTTAAAATAAAATATTCTCTTGAGCAAATATGTAATTTTTCGCAAACTGCAATCAACAAATTATTAGACAAATATCTTTTATATTCCAGCTCCTCAATTAAGTCGTCATTCATATTTAGAGCACCCATTCTAAAGCTAATCTAATCCAATAAGCTATAGTAGAAGCAGTTGAGTCAGCCATACCAGAATCTACTAACGCATTTTTCACTTGCCCTTCTACCGTTCCATAAGCTAAATCACTCCAGTATTGTAAGTTCCTCAAAACCGGCATAACTGTATCAAGAGAAGCTCCAACAGATACCGCAGCATCTCTACCAACATATTTTCCAACCAAATTAACTATTGCATTGCGTTTCTTTATAACAGCCTTAATAGCTTTTTTTACAGCTTGAGTTTGGACAGAACGACCTTCAATTCTATAGCTTGGAATAGTAACACTATTAAGCATCCCTTCAATTTTAGCTATACTGTCATCAGTAAGGCCATTATCTATAATTTGAAGTTCTTCTTGAGTGAATGATATCTCATAATCTGAACTATTCGCAAAAGCTACAGTTGACGGCACAATAGTAGCGCTTAAAATCAATAAAGTCGAAAAAAACGCGATTGCTTTTTTAAAATAATTATTCATATAAAACTCCTTGTACGGAATATTTTTTCTAGTTTTACTTATTTTTTCAAACGTTCAACATCACGGGCAATGACCAATTCTTCATCAGTTGGAATAACCAAAACACGGATCTTCGCTGCCTCTGTTGAGATGTCTCCTGTCACGCCAAAGACGTTCTTTTCATCATCAACATCACAACCAAACCAAGAAATTCCTGAGATAACATCCTTACGTACAACAGCTGCATTTTCTCCGATACCTGCAGTAAAGATAATAGCATCTGCTCCATTTAAGACTGCAAGGTATTGACCGATATGTTTTTGGATACGATCAACATACATTTCATAGGCTAAAGTGGCGTCATGATCCCCTTCTTCCATAGCAGCAATCACATCACGCATATCACTAGATTTACCTGAAACACCCATAAGCCCTGATTCACGATTAAGGACGCGACTAATATCTTCAGGCGTGTTAAAGTCCTCTGTATATTGCATTAAGTAAGGAATGATGGCTGGGTCAATATCCCCTGTACGAGTCCCCATCATCACACCACCGAGTGGAGTGAAGCCCATTGAAGTATCGACAGATTGACCACCCTTAACAGCTGTAATAGAAGCGCCATTACCGATGTGGCAAGTAATCAATTTCAAGTCTTCTAATGGACGGCCCAAGAGTTTTGCGGCTTCTCCTGCTACAAACTGATGGCTTGTACCGTGAGCACCGTATTTGCGAACCTTGTTTTCTGTGTAATATTTTGTTGGTAACGGATAGCGATAAGCTTTCTCTGGCATACTTGTGTGGAATGAAGTATCAAAAACAACTACGCTGGTAATGTCTGGCAACAATTCCTTAAAGGCACGAACACCTGCTGCATTGGCTGGATTGTGGAGAGGAGCCAACAAACTCAACTCTTCAACTTTTTCTAAAACATCCCCTTCAACAACTGTTGATTCTTTGAAATATTCTCCACCTGCAACAACACGGTGGCCAACACCAGTAATCTCATCGTAAGCCTTGATAATATCGAAACGAATCAAGTCATCCAATAAAATTTTAACAGCTTGTGTGTGATTTTCGATATCCAAAATTTGTTGTTCAGAACGACCATCAAATTTTACAGTTGAAATTGAATCTTTCAAACCGATACGTTCAATCAAGCCTTTGGCTAACACTTTTTCCTCTGGCATTAAGTATAATTGCCATTTCAAACTTGAACTTCCTGCATTGATTGCAATTGTTTTTGTCATAACAAGACTCCTCTTTTAAGCGTTTTCATCTATTATAACAAAATCTATTTTATATTTCAGTACCTTGAGTCCATTTTTGAAAATTTTCTTTAAATTTCATTAGAACACTTGCATCTTGCAAGCTAGCAAGTGGATAAACAAAAGGCTCTACTGCTATTTCACTTTTCTTCTGTAAGATAAAAATAGTCTTAGATTGTTTGGCATTGGCAAAGAGATTTTCAGGCAGACTGATCATGGCAACCAGACTCGCCTCCTCTTTCAGCCAGCCTTTCAACAAATCACTTTGTGGACTAGTCAATAAATCACTCGGAGCGAGAAAAATAGCGTATCCGTCTGACTTGAGATACTTTAGACCTTGTTCCATGAGCAAGTGATGGGCGTAAGTATGTTCTTGGCTAGAAGCAACTTGATGTCGCGACGCAACGGCATCATCAGGATAATAGCCGACAGGCAAGTCGCTGATGACCACGTCACTTTCTTTGAGCATTTGTGGACGAACGGCATCTCCTTGGACAAAGCCAGCCTGCAAACCAATCACATCTGCCATACTAGCCGCCAAATCAATCAGCAAATCATCCACTTCCATTCCCAAGTAATCCACTTTTTTAGCAAGCGAGGTCAAGAAAGTAGCGCCCAAAATTCCCATGCCAGAACCCATTTCTAGGATCGTAATCTCCTCCTTTTGAGACAACTCTTCCACAATAAACACAAAAAGCAAAGCAATAGCATCTGGCGTAAACTGGTGATTGGCCTGCAAGGGTTCTGTTTGCCCAGCCTTCATCAAGAGAAACTGGTAAGTCTTGAGCCATTCTTCTCTGCGTAGTGCTAAACGCTTAAGAGCCTGATTGTTCTCCTTAACCTGGTTTAGCTCCGTCTCACCATCCAGATAGATGCTGTTTTGCTCCACCAAGGCGTCATAAAAGTTGGTCGCCAAATCACTTTGGATGACTTGGACATTCTCTAGTAAATAGGTATAAGCTTGTTCAATTTTTTCAAAATCCATATTCCTATCTTATCAAATTTCCCTCCTTTTTTCCATCCTTATAGAAAAATCACTCCCTGACTAGGCGAGTGATTTTTGGGCTACTGTTAAAAAGAGTTCTGAGTAATTTCCTTGAAACAAGTCTTCAGCGCTATAGAGGATCTGACTATGCACAGATGAAAAACCATGCTCAATTAGCTTGTTTTCCAGTTCAACCAATTCAAATCCATGATGATTGGTCTCCGTCTTGGTAAAATCGGCAATGAGGAGTTGTCCATCTTCCTTCAAATGTTGATGAAACAGTGAGAGAGCCGCATCCAAATCAGGCATATGGTGAAGAACCCGACAAACAACAATGAGATCAAACTCTTGCTCCAAGGGATTTGCCAGTAAATCTTGCTCCAGAAACTGGATATTCTTGATTTCTTGTCGCTCCGCTTTCAAACGAGCTTGCTCCAGCATTTTCTTAGAAATATCCACTAATGTTACAGATTTGGCTTGTTTGGCTAAGGACAAGGTTAACAGACCCGTGCCACCACCGAAATCTAAAATTTCTTTGTCTGATAAAACATCAATCTGTTTCTCGACTGCTTGACATACCAAGTTTGCAAGAAATATATTTTTAGGGGAATTGAAAGTTTCTGCTTTGTAGTTAAAATCATGTTTCATGCTTTTAGTTTAGCACAAAGTAGCTTGATTGGCTAGGAATTCTCTTTCTTTTCAAGCTTCTTTTCTGATTTTTTCTTCTCCACTTTTTCGCTTAAATCGGTCGCTACCTCTTCCTTTTTATCTCTTTTCTCTTCTTTGATTTTGACTGAGGGAAATAGGAACTCATATTGACTCTTTTGTGTACGAACCCTTGTCACCAAGCTTATTTTCTTATTTTGATAACTCACCTGACCCAGATTAAAGGCCTGTTCCCCACTTTCTTGCTCAACCTTATCTTTGGTTCGCTTGGCCATAGCAAAAGCAACCAACTTTTCTTTATTTAAAGCGTAGTCTTGATAGTGGGCGACTTGTCGGTTCAAATAAAATTGTAACAAAAGACTAAAGATGGCTACCATGGTGACTGCATAGAGGAGGACTCCTGCCTTAACTTTTTGCTTTTTCCACACGATAGATGAACTCCCTTTCTAAGCCTTTTTGGAACTGGAAACGAAAACGCACCAGTTGATTGTCCTCTGTAATCTGCGCAGATTTGAGGCCATAAACCATAGGCTGATAACCTCGTCCACTGGCATCGGTTTTCCGAAAATCGTCCGATTTAGACTTACCTATCGCAATTTCCTTGCCATCCTGCTTCATATAGAGGCGATTGCCCTCCACTTTTTCGAACTGCGAATGATCTAATTCTGCCTCCAACTGGTCCACAAACAAGAGCCACTCTTTTTGCTCGCTTTGCTGCTGGTAGCGAACTTCTGAAATGAGAAGCTGACTCATGGCTTGAAAGAGGAGTAAGCCTCCACTGATGACAATGAGGGCAATCAGGGATTCTAACAGAGTGAAAGCCTTGACCTTACGGCTCTTTGATAGCCAACAACTGTTCTGAACCATGGTAGACCTCCAATCCCTTTTCACTAGAAAACACCTGAATCTCAACTCCGTTTATCTTTACCTGATTTTGACCTGTCTGCAAGGCCATCTTAGCTACCCTCAAGACTTCTTCCTTTTGCAAGATTTTTGCTTCTTCTTGCCTATTTTTCTTAATTTGTCCCAAAAGGAGAGTTGCAATGCTGGCAAAGATAGCTAGAGCTACTACTGCTTCCAGTAAAATCACTGCCCTAATTTTTTGTTTCCTTAATGCGTTTAATTTTTCCATTTCCTAGATATAACTGATAGCGAATCGTTCCTTTGCTGGTCTGAAATTCAACCTTATCCAAGGACGAATTGCCCCCAGCTCGGTCAAAGTGAATCGTCTGTCCTGATGGTGCCTGAATCCCTTTGGGAACAGTCAATTTTTGACTGCCATTACTAATGGTCTGTCCGTCTATGCTCAAACTTGTCTTTTGTTGACTGGCTACACTGCGTTTTTGGGTTTCCCGATAGAGTTCTTCAAACTCCATAAAGAAAATCTGCTCCTCTACCGCTGCAAAAGTGGACTGAACAGAACCAGACAATCCCAAGGCAAGGAGACTCACACAACCCAAAACCAAGAGACTTTCCAGCATGGTAAATGCTTTAATTTGCAACGCTTTGACTGGTGCCTTGTTTAGCATGGTATTCTTTATAGGCTTTAGCCTGTTCTTCTGTGATTCGCCCATCTGCTTGTAACTTTCTTAGGCTAGCATCTTCATTTTTTTCCAAACTATAAAGTTCTGCCTGGCTTTCCACCACCTTAACAACAGCAGCTTTTCCTTTGTCATTGACCGCCTCTTTTTGCTTGGTCAAATTAGGTACAAAGAGCAAGAGAAGCACGCTGATAATGAGCAAGACCACCAACATCTCCACAAGTGTAAAAGCTTTAACCTTAGCTTTTTTCAAGAATGTCATCATTTTTTTCATTTTAAAAATTTACCTCCATATTTTGATACATGGGCATGAGCATTGCCGCATAAAGTAAAACGATAATCAGAGCCACAAAGATAAAGACCAGTGGCTGCACCAAATTCATTGTGCGGTTGACTCGGGTAAAAAAGGATTCCCAAGTTTTTTCAGCATAGATTTCCAACTCACTCCCCAGCTTAGACTTGACTTCCCCATACTCGATGATGAGACTCAATTCCTTCCTAAAGAAAGGATAGGTTCCTATCATCTGAGAAAATTCTCGACCATTTTGGAGAGCATGAGCCAGATCTTGACCGATTTCTTTAAAGAGATGAGAACCCTGTTCCTGCATGATCTGAAAAATCTGCGTCAACTCCATTCCCTGCGAAATCATATTCCCCCATTCACTCGCATAATAGGCTGTCAAATAGGTCTGAACAAAGATTCCAAGAAAAGGAATGCGTGCTAGGATAGAAAAGACGCGCATCTTAGAACTTCTTTTATAAAAAGTTAGTGCTAAAAGAACACCTACTGAAACAAACCCTACCATGCCTAGAAAGATTTGTGGCAGATTGCCAATGATTTGGGTGGCAATATTGCTACTATCCAGTTGTGGTAGTAGGTAGTTGCGTAGCCCCAGCATAATTAAGAGAAGAAATCCCAGCAAAATCAAAGGATAGGTCGCTACTTCAATTAACTTTTTCTTGACCTTGGCTAGATTGTCTAGATACTCTTCTATCTTTCCCAAACTCAGATGAAGATTCCCATGAACTTCAGCTAGGGATAACTGAGTGACAATGGCGCTTGAAAAGCCTAAACTAGCCATCATTTCTGAGAATGATTTCCCCTGAGACAAGCCCGTGCACATTTGTGTCACACACTGCTTGTCCAACAAGGCACTCCTATCTAAAAAGGAAATAGTCTCCACCAGATGAAAACCGCTGGAAAAGAGATTGTTAAACAAGGTGATGATATTTTTTTGCTTAGCTGTAGCTAATTTTTTCCGTTTCAGCCTGAAGACTTGTGATATGTCCATCTTTAAGAAGCTGGTCAATCTGTTCATTCCAGCTAATTGGCTGGTGTTCTTGATAGTCTTTATTTGCAAAGTCAACGATTCCTCCTCCCCCGATTAATCTCTGGTAGCAGACTCCCTGCAGAACGACTGCCAATTCCTCCTCACTCACACCCAACTCCAGCAGGCGCTCATAAACACCTCGGATACTCTTGGCATGAATGGTTGAAAAGACTGTCGCCCCTGTCAGACTGGCTCTGACTACTGCACGCGCCGTCTCACTGTCCCGAATTTCTCCGATAATCAAAAGATCAGGACGATGACGTAGGGAAAGTTTAATCAGATTTTCATAGGTAAGCCCAATCGCCTCATTCAACTGCAACTGGAGCATGTCCTCCTGCTTGATTTCAACAGGGTCTTCGATGGACATGACTTGTTGTCCCTTAAAAAGGGACTTGGCCAATTCATGCATAAGGGTCGTCTTACCACTTCCGACCGGGCCAGCAAAAAGATAGAGTCCTCGTTGCCTGTACTGCTTGCCCAATTCGTCAATATCCTGAAACCAAAAATGCAAGTCCTGCTCCTCATCATGCAACAAGCGAATGACTAAACTCTCATGCCCTCGATAATCGCCTACGGTAGATAAACGTAGGGACACCATCTTCTGGTCATAGGCATAATCACAAGAACCTAGCTGACTACGTCGCTTTTCCCCAACATTCATACCTGCCACAAACTTGAAATGACTGATGACGGCCGCAAATTTTTCGAAATCATAGCAACCAATTTTACAGCGCTCGTCTCCTATTCTCATATGAAGCTCATAGGCATCTAACTTAGGAACAAAATAAATATCCTGCGCCCCTTTTTTCCGAGCCGAACGAATGATTTCTTGTGCAATTTCTTGAACCATACTTACCTCCTCACCTATACTATTCGCAAAGATTTGGAAAAAATAAAAAAGCAACTCCAAAAAGTTACTTTTTCTCTATCTTAATTTCATACGGCAAGAACGGTGCTTTTCCTTACCTGTTTGTTTTTCATAGCCTGGGCGTAGTTTTTCATCTGGAATAACCTGCTCATCCTGTAAAAGAGCTAAAGAATGGTATTGTTGTAAATACTCGTCACATTCATCACACCAGCGTTGGTCTTCTGGATCCCAGAAAATGGTCATCAAATCACTTCTGCTTTTATAAAGAGGGGATTCTTGTTCCAATCTAAACCAGCAAGTTTTGTAGTATTTGAGAGCATCATAATACTGGTCAAATTTTCTACTTGCTACAATATCTTCTTCCCAACCTTCTAAGAACCACCAAGGTTCAAAATCTCCATACATTTCTATAACACGATACATATTCATTCATTTCCTTTGTATCGTATATTATAACTAATTACATTAAACAAGGAAAGAAATATGCTCATTTCTTTAATTTTTGATAAAAAATCCAGCCATCTTATGATGACTGAATTTCTATTTACTCATATGATAAAAATTTTTCGTTTCCTAAGCTTCAGAAATGTCGTTTTCGATAATGACCTTGATGGCATGGTGGTTTGCTGCCTGACTGAAGACTTCATAGGCTTTTTCAATTTCACTGAGTTTGAAATAATGAGTTACCAATTTTTCTGGTTCAATCTTATGACTTTCAAGTGCTTTCAACAATTGTGGAGTTGTATTTGTAGATACCAAACCAGTTGTTACATTGATGCTGCGAATCCAAAGTTTATCTAAATCGAATTCTACCGGTTTACCATGCACAACTGTTCCGTCTACACCGATAATCTTTTGACAGAAATCAAATGTTGCAGGAATACCAACAGCTTCGATAGCAACATCCACACCTCGGCCATCTGTCAAATCATAAATTTCTTTAATGGCTTTTTCAGGGTCTGAAGAGTTAACCTTATGAGTCGCACCAAATGATAGGGCAGTTTCCAAACGGTTATCGTCTAAGTCCACCATAATCAATTTGGCTGGTGAATAGAATTGAGCTGTCAAAAGAGCTGCTAAACCAACTGGTCCTGAACCAATAATGGCTACGCTACAACCAGGTTCTACTTTCCCTTTCAAGACACCAATTTCATATCCAGTAGGTAGAATGTCTGATAGCATAACCAAAGCTTCATCTGACAAATCTTCTGGAGTATGGTAAAGAGTATTATCTGCATGAGGGACACGTAGATATTCAGCCTGCATACCATCAATCAAGTGACCGAAAATCCAACCCCCTTCGTCTTCACAGTGAGCATAAATTCCTTTTTTACAGTAGTAGCATTTACCACAGGCACAAACACAAGAAATCAAGACCTTGTCGCCTTTTTTGAAGTTAGAAACTCCTTCTCCAACTTCTTCAACAATCCCAATCCCTTCATGACCAAGAATAGTACCACTTTGGCAAGCAGGAACATCCCCTTTAATAATATGGAGGTCTGTTCCACAAATAGTAGTTTTTACGATACGCACAATAGCGTCTGTTGGCTTGCGAATAACTGGTTTTTCAACATCAATAAAAGAAGCAAGTCCTGGTTTAACATAAGTATAAGCTTTCATAAAGCACTCCTCCGTTTTTTTATTTGTTTATTCAAGTCTTTTTGTGATTTTTTAACTTTTTTGTTTACCAGTAAAGTACCATGCATAAAAAAGCAGAAGCTAGTCTCTAACTTCTGCTTTCTCTCTTATGCTTGATAACGTTTCACACCATCTAGATAGGTTGCTACCAATTCCAAATCTTTATCTAATACGATAAAGTCCGCATCATAACCTTCACGGATTTGTCCACAAACATCATCGATGTGAACAGATTTTGCTGGGTTAAGGCTAGCCATCATGACTGCTTCATGCGGATTCGCAATTCCCCACTCGACTACATTTCTCATACCATCTTTAAGTTTGAGGATAGAACCTGCCAAATTACCAGTAGATTTGAGACGTGCAGTTCCATTTGCTACTACAACAGGGAATTCTCCCAACATATAGTCACCGTCTTCAAGCCCACCAGCTGTCATACAGTCCGTAATAAGAGCGATGTTTTCTGTCCCCTTTTGCTTAAGTAAAATCTCACAAGCTTTTGGATCTACGTGATAACCATCACAAATCAATTCTGCGTAAGTATGTGGGAGCTCATACATAGCTCCTACCATACCTAGTTCGCGGTGTGTTAAACCACGCATCCCATTATAGGCATGTACCCATACACTAGCTCCAGCATCAACTGCCTTCTTAGCTTGTTCAAATGTCGCATCTGAGTGTCCAAGTGCAACTGTCACACCTTCACCTGTAATAGTACGTACAAAATCTTCCACCCCATCACGTTCTGGTGCAATAGCGATTTTATTTAGCATCCCTTTTGCAGCATTCTGCCAAGAATGAAACTCCTCAACACCTGGGTCTCTCATATAAGTTGGATTTTGTGCACCCTTAAAAGTTTCTGTGAAATATGGACCTTCATAATAAATCCCACGAATCTTAGCACCTGTTGCTTCTTTATAATGGTTCCCAAGATTTTCAGTGACTGCAAGCAATTGCTCATAAGTGGCTGTTAAAGTTGTGGGCAAGAAACTGGTAACACCGGTACTAAGAAGTCCTTCACTCATAGTATGCAATGTACCTTCAATGTTGTTGTCCATCACATCTACACCTGCATATCCATGAATATGAGTATCCACAAGACCTGGTGCAATGCTATAACCAGTATAGTCAAGAACCTCTGCTCCTTCAGGAATTTGATCCACATGTTTCCCAAATTTGCCATCAACAAGTTCTAAGTACCCACCGCGACGAATGCCAAATGGATAGAAAAACTGATCTGCTTTAACGTAATTAGGCATAATAATGACCTCCTTAAAAGATTACTTTTGATATTTATTATGTCAATTACATTATAAACTTTTCTGATTCATTTGTAAATGGTATAGACCTATTTTCTAGAGATATTTTAAAAGAGCTGGATTTCTCCAACTCTTTTCTATTTATTAATACAAGTTATTTTGATTTGACTGGCTTGTCTTGAGCTGTTTGCAAGGCTGTAGCAATGGTATCTGCATACAATTTAGCTCCTGCTTCAATTTTACTATTATCACTTCCGAAATGGACTTGGTCTGTTCCAGTCCAAATTTCTGGATGTTCCTTAGCAACTTGATTCCAATCTGCTATCGTGATATAAGGAGTCTTCTCTGCCAATTCTCTCATGTAGGCAGCAGCCTTCTCAACGATGGCATAGGTCTCTTTTGTCTTATCTCCCTCATAAGGAGTCACCAAAACCATATGGTGTCCCTTAGGAAGATTTTTCACGATACTATCCCAATCTTCCTTGTAATTTTCAGGATTATTTACCCCAGTTGCAATAACCACCATCTTTGGTAGAAATTTATTCTGGCTATTATTTAGCATGATTTCATTGGCGGTCTTGGTTGTTCTGCTGACTTGTGCATTAATCTGTGCCCCTGGAAGGGCTGTCTGCAGAGCTGTATTGGCCCTTAGAGCCACTGAGTCACCAATTAACATAGTGCCATCAGCAATTCCTAAACTATCAGCTTCTGCTCGTTCTGCCATCACCTTGGTCTGGCCAATATTTGTTGCAGCTTGCTTCAAACCATTGACAGTCAAATCTGTCTCAAACGCTCCCACTTGTGGTGCCATCAAAGTCACTAAAAAGACAATGAAGGCCAAGATTCCTGTACTTGTTGCAAGAATTGCGTGAATATAAGGCAGGGGACGAAGAGTTTGTATAATAGGTGTGTTCTTGCCTGCAATCCAAGGTTCCAATATATAAAATGAAAGACTAGAGAATCCATAAGAAAAAATCAGAGTCAATAACACAGCAAGAAGATTTGATGTCAACTGTGAGAAAATGAGATAGAAAGGCCAATGGAAGAGATAAACTGCATAGCTAGTATCCGCTAAGAAGCTGATAATCTTCGGTTCCTGTATATGAGGTGTCTTTTCATGTAAGACACGCGCTGCCAATATCATAGCAAGAGCTGCAAGACTGGCAAGCAAGAAGCCCATAAGATAGGCAAAAAGATAAGTGAATTTGACAAAGAAGGTCAAAATGAGTAAGAAGCCAAAACCTCCTCCCAAAACTAAAAGGGTCTTGCGTAAATCCCAAATTTTATCCAACTGCTTGACGAGGGAAGTCGTCTGACGAACGCCTACAATCGTTGCTAGGATACTTCCCAAAAAGAATGGATAGACATGAGTTAAACTGGAGAAGTAAACAGAGGAATAAGAGGTTACTAGAAAACTACCAATAAACATGGAGAAGAAGCTGATCAAGAAGGCAGCAGCAGACAAGAGAAAGACCATTCCCCTCAACTGACCATTTGATTTAGCCTGTTTGGATAAGAACCAAACTGCCAAGCCCCAGAGGATATAGTAGTGAACCTCAACAGCCAAGCTCCAATTATGAACAAACAAATGAGGAATGAACTGAGATTCATAACTCCCACCTGTTAGGAGTTCATAGAAGTTGGTCATAAAGCCTAAGACACCTGCAATCTGACCCCCAATTCCAGCAACATAGTCTTGGCGAACTAGGAAGGTAAAGGGCATGGTTACTAAGACCATCAAAACCACAGGTGGCACAATCCGATAAAAACGTCTCCTAAAAAATCCTATCAAATCAATCTCATGATTTTTAGAAAATTCTTCGATGAGTAGAGCCGTAATCAGGAAACCTGAAAATGTGAAAAAGACATCTACCCCGAAAAATCCTCCAGGAAAGATGGTCTGAAAGAAATGATACAAGAGTACCAGTAGTAAACCTGTAATCCTAATCAAGGAAAACCATTTAATGCGCATACGAGTTTATTCTTCCTTTCATTGTACACTTTATTCTATCAAAAAAAGAAGAAAAATCCTAAGAGAAAACTTAGGATTTTTAGCTTATATCAATTCCATTTTAGAAATTACGGCCTGACTTATTATAGCCATATTTTTCAACAAAATACTCACGGAATTCCAAGAGATTGTCATCCATAATGGCTTGTCGCACTTGCTTCATCAGGTTGAGCAAGAAGTAAAGGTTATGGTAGCTAGTCAAGCGGATACCGAAGGTTTCATCAGCCTTGAGTAGGTGACGAAGGTAGGCGCGTGTGTAATTCTTACATGTGTAGCAATCACACTCAGGATCTAGCGGCGTAAAGTCCTCAGCAAACTGAGCATTTTTGACAACCAAACGCCCTTGGCTGGTCATACAAGTTCCGTTACGAGCGATACGAGTCGGCAGGACACAGTCAAACATATCCACCCCACGAATCACCCCATCAATTAAGCTATCTGGCGCTCCCACACCCATTAGATAGCGAGGTTTATTTTCAGGTAGCAGTTGGGTTGTGAAGTCCAAAACCGCATTCATCTCCTCGTGGGTTTCTCCCACTGCCAAACCACCGATAGAGTAGCCTGGGAAGTCCATGCTGACAAGGTCATGAGCTGATTGGCGACGCAGGTCTTCAAATCCTGCCCCCTGCACAATCCCAAACAAACCTTGGTCATGTGGACGACAGTGAGCCTTCAAACCACGCTCAGCCCAACGGCTAGTACGCTCGATTGATTTCTTAACGTAGTCATAAGGTTGATAAAACTGAGGACATTCATCAAAAGACATCATGATGTCTGAGCCCAGATTATTCTGAATAGAAATAGCCTTCTCTGGAGACAAGAACATCTTAGACCCATTGAGATGGTTTTTAAAGGTTACCCCTTCTTCTGTGATATTACGGCTATCAGCTAGAGAATAAACCTGGAAACCACCACTATCCGTCAAGATTGGCTGATCCCAGTTCATGAACTTGTGGAGACCACCTGCGCGTGCGATGAGTTCATCTCCAGGGCGAAGCCAGAGATGATAGGTGTTTGATAGGATAATTCCCGAACCCATCTCCTTCAATTCTTCAGGCGACTGAGTTTTGACAGTGGCTCGTGTCCCAACTGGCATAAACATAGGTGTTGGGAAGGTACCATGGGGAGTGATGATTTCTCCCAGACGAGCTCCTGTATGTTTTTCTTTCTTAATCAAACGATATTTGATTGGTGAATCTGACATTTTTTACCTCCGAAGCTGGGAAAAACAGTCCCAGTTCATACTTTGTGCCCAAGGGCATACTGTATGATTTTATCAAAAAAAGTAGGAACTGTCACGAACTATGGTATAATGAGAGAATGAAATACCCAAAAATTGATTTAAAAACCATTCGTCTGCAGGCCAGACAATTTCAGGCTGAAAATCCCCGCCTCTTTCTCGTCTATCTCTTACCTAGCATGCTGCTCATCTTGTCTGGCTTCCTCAATCCCTTAGAACGCATCAACGAGTCTATTTTAGAGCAACCCTTTTTAAGCGTGCTTGGTCATGTAACTCAAGCCTACCTTTTTCCTCTATTAGTCTCCTTTATCGGGACAATACTTCTAACCAGTTCAGTCTATACAACGCTGAAACTCATCAAGAATCCAGATACAGAACTAACCGTCAAAAATAGTCTCACTCTCTTTAACGAAGAGCACTTTTCACAAACCTTCTTGACTCTCCTTCTCAAACGCTTCTATCTCTTTTTATGGAGCATTCCTAGTTTACTTGGGATTTACTTCCTCTTTTACAGTAGCTTTCTAGCAAAGAAATTCGTTGTCCTTCATCCTGAGTTTCCTAATCTAGATCTCACATCAATTGAAACCGAGCGCTTCCTCATGACCTTTGCTCTTTACTTTCTAGCAAGTATCCTCTTGATGATTGTAGGAAATAGTCTCTATATTCCACAATACTATGCTTATTCACAGGTAGAATTTCTCCTCTGTGACACCCTAGACTTGGGACAAGCTAGACCAGGACAAATCCTTAAAACCAGCCGTTTCCTGATGAAAGGCTACAAATTTCAGCGCTTTGTCCTAGACTTACAACTCCTTCCTTGGTACTTCCTCAATTGGATTACCTTTGGAATTGCTAGTTTCTCACTCCTACCCTATATTCAAATCAATAAAATAATTTTTTACCGAGCAGTACTGGCTCGAAAACGTCCAAAAGCTTGAAGGTGGCCCCTCAAGCTTTTTTCTATCAATGAGTTTCTCCGCCTACCAACTTGAGATCCTGATCGCCATGTTCTATAATGGCGCCGATTGCCGCTTCTATCCCTCGTCTAATATCCACTAAACTCATAGCTGGAGTAGTCGGTCGATTCACCACCTGTTCCATCATATAAGGAATATGCATAAAACCTGCCTTAACATGTGGAAATTTCTTTTCTACCAAATAGAGGGCCTGATACATCAAATGATTGCAGACAAAAGTCCCTGCCGTATTGGAAACAGAGGCCGGCAAGCCTTCTTTTTTTATAGCTTGAACCATCGCTTTAATCGGTAGACTACTAAAATAAGCCGGAGCACCGTCTGGGCGAATGGGAAGGTCAATCGGTTGATTACCCTCATTATCAGGAATCCGTGCATCGTCTTGATTAATGGCCACTCGTTCAGGTGTTAAGCTAGTTCTTCCACCAGCTTGGCCGATACAAAGGACAAAGTCAGGTTGATAACGATTCATCTCTTCTTCCAACACTTGAGCCGATTTGTGAAAGACTGTTGGCACTTCTAGCCATCGGATCTCAGCGCCATGGATTTCAGATGGTAAACCTTTAATGGCCTCCAAAGCTGGATTGACATTTTCCCCTCCAAAGGGCTCAAAACCTGTCACTAATACTTTCATTTCTAACTCCTTACAAATGATTTCATGAAACACTTTTCTTAAAGACAAGTATAACATATTTCCCTTATTCTGGAGTGAAAAGGACTAGCAAGGCTAGGATTGATTTTTGAGTTTATTTAAAGAGTAAAATACTAATCAAGGTCAAAATAGCTGGTCCACCTTGCTTCAAAATAATTTTCTTATCTGCTGTGAGAGAGCCATAGGCCGCAGCCCCAATCACAAATAAGACAAAAATAGTCACAATTTCTAAATTCTGTGAGAAATAAATACCATACAAGAGAAAGACTCCTAGCAAAGCATTATAAATCCCTTGATTTTTAAACAATGAACTTACTGACGGACGAGCCAGTTCTTCCTTGTCCATGTTAAAGACACGACTAGTCGCATCTGATTGCGTTGCAATACTTTCCAAATAAAAAATGTAAAAATGCTCCAAAGCAACAATCGTTGCTAAAATAATTGTAATAATTGACATATTTTTCTCCTTAAATTTCTATATTTTCAATACCCAAAACCAATTTATTTACTAAACGGCTGAGTTCTGTTCTTTCAGACTCTGTTAAGATACTTTCCATCGCTTCCTTAACCTTGATGTGTTGCAGAGGGGGATTCACCACTAACTGCTCCTTGGCATACTTCGTAGCCTCTACCAACACTTCCCGCTGATTTTCAGGATTGCGCTGACGCTCCACCAAACCTTCCTTTTCTAAAATCTTGAAATGTCGTGTCAAGGCAGCCTGATCAATCTTCAAACGCTCCTGAACTGCCATTTGGTTACAAGGGGAATGCTCCAGCAAAAACAGTAAAATCTGATACCGTGTCAAACTAATCCCAAGTCTTTTTTCAAACAATTGCGTACTCGCTTGCTCAGACAAGCGGAGTTGATAAAGTAAATCTTGAATCTCTAACATTTCTTTTCTCTTTTCAATTGATTTATCAATAGTTGACTAATCAATTATAATGCAAAGTAAAATAGATTGCAAGAATTATGCTCAAGGCATTACAAAATTCTAACTTCCCATTCTCCATTCATATTGATACTCGATGAAAATCAAAGAGCAAACTAGGAGGCTATCCGCAGGTTGCTCAAAGCACAGCTTTGAGGTTGCAGATAAAACTGACATGGTTTGAAGAGATTTTCGAAGAGTATGACAAACAAAAAACGAACGAGACTCGCTTCCTATCACGAAAGCGACATCTCATTCCTCAAAATGATATTACTAAGTCTGGTTTATCCATTCATTGAAACGTGAACATGGTCATAGTGGTTTTCTGTCACGCTACCACGGTCTGGCATTGGGTTCCAAGTATTAGCTGGTCCATATTTGCTATCGAATGGAGCATAGAAACGTTGTTTCCAGATAATATAACTAATTCCACGGCTGGCCATGTTTTGAATAGCGTATTCCGCAATCTTGTCCCCTAGTTCTGAGCTTTCTGGTACCATAAAATCGATAGCCAACCCTTTTCCGTGATCTCCACTGTCTCCTGGACGGTAACCACTAAAGGATGTGATGCCAAACAAGTTAGCAATTTCTTCTTTAAAGGCAGCTGTTTGTGGTTGAAGGCCTGCATTTTCAGATTTTGCTACTGCAAGTCCAGCATAATCAGGCGCAGCTGGAGCTGCGTAAGTTGTTGAAACCATTTTCGTCTCTTCTGGTTGATAAGTAGAAACTGTTGGTTTAGCTCCATTTGATGATGCTACTTCTTTTTCTTCTTCTGAACTTGTTGCAGTTGCTTTTTCTTCTACTGGCGCTGTAGTTGCTTCTACTGCTGATTCAGCTTGAGGTGCTACCTGAGGAGCTGTTTCTGCAACTGCACTGCTTGTTTCGGCTGTTTGCTCTTCTGTAACTTCTGAACTTGATACTACTTCTTTTGTACTTGTAGTTTCTACCGCTTTTGGAGCTTCTGCAATCGGTTGAGAAAGGTCTGCAACCTGAACAGTTTGATCATCAACAGTCACTTGATTAGTTGTCAAATCTGCTGTCGCAGTTGTCATTTCTTCACTAGAGTCTGCTTGAGGAGTTTGGATTTCAACTTCTGTGACTTCTTCAGCTTCATTGACAGTCGTTGTCAAAACAGTTTCTGGGAAAATCAGGTCCATATTAGTGATTTTATTCAAATTCGCAAGAACTGTGACATCTACACCCAAGGCTTCTGCAATAGTGCTCAAGGTATCACCATACTGAACGGTATAACTTGTTTTGTTGTCCGTTTTAGTCAAATCGTTTTGGATTTGCTCAACACTACGTGCAGTCCAAAGAACTTCTTCTGCTTGAGTTGCCAATACTGGGGCAAATGACAAGGCTACCGTTGAGGCTAATAATATTCTTTTCTTCATTCTTTCAAATTCCTTTCAAATGAGTACCTGTCTATCATAACACAAAAAATGCAGAAAAAAAGCCCTCTCGGGCCTATTTAACAGAACTGTCTATTCCTTGTAACAAACTCGGTTACTTGAAATAGTTTGTTAGATTTCTGTCACAAAACTGACACAATCTTATCGTCACTCTCCTTCAAAAATATAAGGAATATCTGCTAACGCTTGAATCCTGTGATTTCCTTCATAAGTCGACTCTAAAAAGTTGATACTTTGAATCCCACTATTCTGGGCAAATTCCACATCCAGAGTCCGATCCCCTATATAATAGGTCTTCTCAGGATCCAACTGATACTTGTCTATCAGATAGGTAGCCACTTCTGAACTTGGCTTCCGCGCAAAACCACTCTGACTGGTTAAAATCTCTGTAAAATAAGATTCCAAACCCAAGTCTCTGAGAATGGTAAAAGCATTGTCCCCCTTATGAGTATAGACAAACTGTTGAATCCCTACTTGGTCTGCCCAAGCTAGTACCTCACACGCACCTGGCATCAAAACTACCTGGGCATTCTTTTCAGCCAGACTCTGGGCACGCACTTGATTGAGCACTGCCACATCCAGCTTTCGCTCTTCTGCCACCTGCACAAGCAAATCCTGCACAGAATACTTGAGGATAAACTCTCTCACTTTCTCCTTATCATAAGGAATAGAAAACTGAGCAAAAGTCTCCTCAATCCCTGACAAAATCGCTTCGTAAGAGTCCAATAAAGTCCCATCTAAATCCCAAATAAAAGCTATTTTTTGCATTTCCTATCCTTTCAAGCTCATATAACGCTGGTAGCGGTAGCGTAGAAATAACCAGCGAAAACCATTATCCAGAAGGGTTCCCGCCCAAATACCAGGCAAGCCCCAACCAAGAACAATCCCCATCAGATAGGCTGTCCCAATGCGGATACACCACATCCCTATACTTGTCGCGTAGAAGGGAAGCCGAGCATTGCCCAACCCCTGCCAGACTGCTGTATAGATGACTGTTCCTATCGTCATAGGAGTACCAAGTAGTGAAAAAAATGTCACTAGAACACTAGCCTCCACCGCTAGAGAATCAGTCGTATAGAGATGAGTTAGTGGTATACCCAAGGCATAGATACTAAGCGTCAAGGGCAACATGAGAAGTAGAGAAAGCCAAAAGGTTTGCTTGCTCAAACTAGCGACTCTTTTCCAATTATCCTCTCCAACTGCTCGGGCCACTAGCATGATCGTTGCCGTAGCGACGCCAAAGGCAGGCATGTAGTTAAACTGGGTCAAGACTTCTCCGACTGCATTCCCAGCCACTGCCTCCGTTCCAAAAGAAACGACCAAGGCAATGATAACGACATCACCAGCCCGCATCATAAGCCGCTCTCCAGCTGCTGGCAAAGCCAAGGTCAATAGTTCCTTATCTAAACCAAAAGTCGGTTTTTTTAAAGGCAACTTTAATTGCGACCATAAAATCACACAACCAACCAAACGAGACAGAATAGTCCCCCAAGCAACACCAGCTATCCCCATATCAAGGACAAAAATAGCTAGACTTGAAAAAAGAATATTCAAGGCATTGGAGAAAAAACTCACATAGAGAGGCAAACGTGGATTATGCGTTGCACGAATCAAGGCTCCCAGACTAGTCATTAAACCTAAGAGAACAATCGATCCGCCTACCAAAGATAGGTAGAGACCACCACTTTCAGCTACATCTCTCTCCGTCCCCAAAAGTTCAATCATCTCTTGCCCAGCGAAGATGGACAAAGCTCCTAAAAGGAAACTTAATAATAATGTAATCTTCAAGGCCTCAGTCACATGATAGGCTAACTTAGACTGAGCCTTCTGCCCTAAACTTTTTGAAATAACACTGGAAATAGCAGCTCCCAGAGCGATGAAAATCGCTTGGTAAATCGTGATAATATTGCCAGCTACTGATACACCTGAAATAGCTATCAAGCCCAAGTGGGCTACCAAGTAACTGTCCACCATTCCCATGAGCATCTGCAAAAAGTTTTCGCCCATAGCTGGCAAGGCAATATTAAGAATGTCTTTATTTGTCTTAAACAATCCTTCCTCCTGATGAAAAGAAACTCAGTTGGTTTCCCAACCGAGTTTACTCCCTCTGTCTCAAATTCCTAGATAAGACTCAACCGCTGCTTGCATATCAGCTGCTGCCACTGTTGTCTTGTGACGAACAGGAGCTGTTTCAAGCCCGTCAACTGCAGGTGGCACAACCACTCCTGAGATTTCATGTAATTGAGCCAAGGCTTCAAAGTCAGTTAAGCCTGCTTTCCCAGTTACAGATTCTACTGCAACTACTGGGAACTTATATGGACTAGCTGTTGAAGCAATCACCGTCTTAGTCGTATCGCCAGTAGCCGCTTGGTATTTTCTATACACTGATGAGGCAACAGCTGTATGAGGATCCTCGATATAAGAATCTGACTCATAAACACGCTTGATTTCTGTCGCTGTTTCTTCCTCAGTCGCATATTCAGCTGCAAAGAGGTCCAAAATCTCTGCATCAAAGTCTGTCAATTCATATTGTCCTTGCTTGTTCAAGGCATTCATGAGTTCAGCTGTTTTAACCGCATCATTACCCAAAAGATGGAAAATCAAACGCTCCAAGTTTGAAGACACCAGAATATCCATAGATGGGCTAGTTGTTACCTTGAACTCACGTTTCTTGTCGTAAACACGTGTTTTAAAGAAGTCTGTCAAGACATTGTTGTCATTTGAAGCACAGATTAATTTACCAACTGGTAGACCGATTTGTTTAGCATAAAAGGCAGCCAAGATATTTCCAAAGTTTCCAGTTGGCACTGTGAAGTTGACCTTATCACCAGCCACAATCTCACCAGTCTTGACCAACTGAGCGTAGGCATAAACATAATAAACAATTTGTGGTACCAAACGACCAATGTTCATAGAGTTAGCTGATGAAAATTGCAACTTGTTGGTAGCCAATTTTTCACGAAGAGCCACGTCGTTAAACATGTGCTTCACGTTTGTTTGGGCATCATCAAAGTTACCATCTATAGCAATAACATGTGTATTGTCGCCAGTCTGAGTGGTCATTTGCAACTCTTGAACCTTGCTGACACCGTCCTTTGGATAAAAGACGATAATCTCGGTACCGGGTACATCTGCAAATCCTGCCATAGCAGCTTTCCCCGTGTCACCAGATGTCGCTGTCAAGATGACAATCTTATTTTCCAAACCATGTTTCTTAGCAGCAGTCGTCATAAAGTATGGCAAGATAGACAAGGCCATATCCTTAAAGGCAATTGTTGAACCATGGAACAGTTCCAGGTTGTATTGCCCGTCTAATTTCACTAATGGTGCGATAGCTGGAGTATCAAACTTGCTATCGTAGGCATTGTTGATACAGTAGTCCAACTCCTCGGCTGTAAAGTCATCTAAAAATGCTGACAAAACTAACTTAGCCACTTCTTGGTAAGAAGCATCTTTCAATTTGTCAAAGTCTAAATCTACCTTTGGATAAGTAAGCGGTGTAAACAAACCACCGTCCGTCGCCAAACCTTGCAAAATAGCTTGGCTGGCAGTTACTGTATTGTTGGCATCACGCGTTGATTGATAAACTAATGTCATTACTCTCTATCCTTTATCTATAGTCTCTTCCATTATATCATGATTTTTCAGAAAATTCTCCCTTTATAAGAGAAATTATAGGCTCAATTCTTCTTTCAAAGGCTGTAAATAGATCATTTCTTGCTTATTTCTCATCACTAGTCCTTCCTCAGCTAGAAGGAGTAAGTCTTTGGAAAATTCAATAATCGCAGTTTTTTCCTCAGCTATAAGATTTTTTTTAGAAAATTGCCGTCTTAAAAACTTATAATTTCTCCCAAATGCTTTAAAGAAAGGTGCTGTTTCTAAGTAAGCTTCTAACTTGTCTAAATTAACCAACAATCCCAAGTGAAAAGCTGCTGATACGAAGGTTCTATCTAGAGGTTGAGTACACACACTACGAAACTCAACCGTTCCTCGAGTCGTTAAGTTCTGGTACTGGTAACTACGATGAGTTTCAAAATCCTTCTCTTGAGGGTAAATAAGAATCTCATCCCCATTAAGAGTATATGCTTGGATTTCAGATGTAGCCAAATAGTCCCTAGCCTGAATCGGATAAAAATAATAGGTTTGCCCATCACGTTCCGCAGTAAAAATTGCAGAATGATCTAGATAGTAAAAAAAATCGTCTTCATCTTTAAATAATCTAGCATTAACACCGACGTTCTCTGGATAGATACCATGCATAGATTCTTCCCAGAAAATATCCCTTGCAATTTTCGTATCCCAATCCTCACCTGAAAACTCAGAATTGGCAAATAAATACGCCTTAGCCGCTTCAATTTGGGTAAAAGCATTAATCACCCGTAAGTAGTTAGACTTTGAAACATCCAGCTGGACCTGACTCCCACAGATAAAAGCACCATATTCAGGGAAATGATGTAAATCTGATTCAGTCACATTTCTACTCAAATTTAAATAATCCATCAACATCTGATAGCGTGGATAAGCCACTGGACAATTCTCATTTTTATCCCAGTTGGGATGAATGCCACAGCCAACAATAGCATGATTTGATTCAGCTAACTTCTTCTGGATTGCTTCCATATAAATACTAAAACGTTCTTCAACTTCTTGTATCGTTTCAGCCTTACCAAATGCAAACTCAATCGTAGTATAGGAAACTTCAAATAAAATAGCATCCTGACTTACTGGATCCACTAACTGTATAGGATTTCCAAAATCATCAACCTTTTCGATAGTAAAATCCAAAGCAGAAACTAAATATCGGAATAAGTGTTTGATAACTTCAACATCTGTAGCATCCCCTTCCAAATTTGCAACAGGATATTCCAACTCAATCCCAACAAACAATTCAGGATTTTCTCTAATATTTTTCAAATACCGATGTTTTAATAAATCGATAGAACGAGACATACTTCCCTACACTTTCATAATCTAAATAAAATTTGAATAACTATTATTATACCAAAAATAATATAAAAAGGAACGAAGATTTACAACGTTCCTTATCGCTATACTATACCGGCGGCCAACAAATTAGCGTTAAAATAAGTTAAAATAAATAAGTTAAAAGCGATTAAATCAAGATATTATCACACGCTAATTAGTATTGAAATTAAGGAAATTGACCAGTGGTTGACCAAATAAATTTTTAGTTTTTACTGTAATTTCAAAGTTTAAAAATTTAATAATCACAATTTTTTATACAGAGTTCGATACCGTGTTCGGCGCAATTGGTATAGTCCAATATTCATTCACAAAACTAGTTTAAATAGCGCAGTCTTTTCAACTAGTTTTGTGAATCCAAAAAATCTTCCTATTTTTATAATAAGAAGATTTTTTAATTATTCTATAATTGTATAATCTCCGCTATCTAATAAGTCTATTACTTTTTGAACAAATTGTGTTGAGAGTAAATCTACTATATCAGCTCCATGAGTTTGAAAGTTCTCATCTATTTCTTTTATTTCTAATTGAGTATTTTTTTCCACCCTTTCTTCTGTAATTGGGGTATGAAAACTATATTCACCAATTTCATAATACAAGAAATAAAGATATTTTTTCTCACCTAAGCTATAATCAAAAAATTCAACTTCTTTATTTCTATCGTAGTCATAGTAACTATTTTCCCAAATAATATCATTTATTTTTTCATTATATAATTTTGCATAATTTTTTTGATAACTATAGACTCGTTGGCTTTTCTCACCTACATACTGTTTATGAATTAATTTTGGGCTGAAGTTTAATAATAAATCTTCTTTCATACTATAGTATTTTTCTTTCTGTTCTTTTGCATTTTCAATATTATTTTCTTTGTATTTGTAGAATCCAGCTTGCTTATAATCTTCCATCTTATCTCGATAGTTTTTTGCTCTTTTATTAACAGAATATATACACTCCGCAATAATTTTATTTGTTATTTCTTTCTTCTTAATTAAATCACTATATTTTTTAGGAGTTCTCATTTTTCAACCCTCACATTATTTCTTTCTTCTAATATATTTTAACAAAAATCTTCCTATATAAATAAGAAGATTTTTTATTATTCTAATTTTTTCTACGTACTGTTACAAGTCCAAATGTTCCAAGAATTGCACCGATTACCAACATCGCAACACTTGAATTTTCTCCTGTATTTGGTAAAATTTTGGCTTTTTCTACTCGTGAGTAACTCATTTTTTCGTTTTCTACTGGTTTAACAGCAGGCGCTGAATATGTTTCACGTTTTTCCTTCACAACAACATTTCCTTGAGCATCCAAAGTAACTTCTTTACCAGTTGCAAGAGCTTGTTGCAATTCAGCAATGTTCACTTCTGGAAGTGCTTCAGCAGTTGGAGCTACTTTAGGGACAGCGATGACTGTTCCGTCAGGCAATTTGGCAACAACGTTTTCTTGAGCTTTTTCTGCAAGGTCAACGAGTGCGTCATATTCTGTTTGCAAGTCTACCAACTTAGCGTGTTCTGTACGGTATGCAGACAACAAGTTTTCAAGAGTAGATTGTGCAGTAGTGAGTTCAGCTTTTGCTGTTTCAAGTTTAGCTTCAGCTTTTGCTTTCATATCTTGAGCAGTTGCTAGTTTAACAGGTGCGTCCAAATATGCTTGCAATTGTTCAGCCAATTTCTTAGCTTCTTTAACAAGAGCATCTTTTTCTTCAAGAAGTTTAGCACTTTGTTTGTTCAAAGTATTTACTTTATCTTCTTGAGCTTTTAGTTTAGCTGAAGCATCTGCAAGAGCTTGTGACGCAGTTGTTTGAACAGCTTTAGCTCCTTCAAGTTCTGTTTGAGCTTCTGCAAGAGTAGCTTTCTTGTCAACTAGACTTGCTGAGAAGTTAGCGATTGCTTCATTTGCTTTAGCTTCACGAGTTTTAGCATTTTCAAGAGCGATTTCTGCCAAACGTAGGTTGTTTTCAGCGACTTGAGCTTGAAGTGGTGTAGCCATTGCATCTGCAAGGACTTTTTCAGCTTCAGTTTTCAAGCTGAGTGCGCTTGCATAATCAGTTGAAGCTTTTGTCAAAGCATTCTTAGCATTTTCTGAAGCAGTAGTTGCTTGTTCAACATTTGATTTAGCAGTTTCGACAGCTTTTTCAAGAGATGCTGTGTCAGTTTCTTTGGTTAATTTCTCACCAGAATAGATACCAACAACGTTAATCAATGTGTTGTAACCACCGAATTTAGCAATAGATACACCAAGGTCTGATGATGATGTCACAATGTTTTTCAAGTGAGACCATTTAGCTGGTGCATCAGCAAATGTCATTGTCATTACTGCATTGTAAACTGTTTGTTTCAATTCATACATTGTTGTAGCTTCTCGCAAGTTAGAAGCATTTTCACCAAAGTAATCACCAGTTAAATGTCCTGCTTCAGAAATTGTTTTATTGCGTTTTACGTATTTTTCAGCTTGATTTTTAGCTGATTTCATTGAACCAGTATTCAATTCAAGTTCTTTTAATCCTAGTTGTTTACGGATTGCATTTACGACTTGAAGGTTATAATGAGCAATTTCAAGTAATTCTTCATCAGTTAAGTGTTCTGCGTCAACTGTACGTTTCTTATCAGCTTCGCTGATTTTTGTTGAAGATTTTTCAATAACTGTAGCACCAGAGTCAGTCATGAAGTCTGAGTCGCCTTCGGCTTTATCTTTCTTGAACTGAGTCAAGTCTGCGATATCTACAGTATCAACATTTTTGAGTGCTTCTTCAGCAGATTTCAACTCATCTTGAGCTTTTTGCAACTTAGCTTCTACTGATTTATCATGTTGGTCAGCTGTTGTCAATTTTTCTTTAGCCAATTTGACAGCGTCATCTTTAGTTTTAACATCAGTTTCAGCTGATTTGATAGCTTGGGCGCGGTTCGCATCTGCTTTCGATGCGTTTTCTTTTGCAGTTTGAGCGTCTGCAACTGATTTAGTTGCTTCTTTGACATCTGCTTGAGCTTGTTTCAAGTCTTTTTCAGCAGAAGCAAGTCCAGTTCCTTCAAGAGCAGATTGTGCGCTTGCAACGGCTTGTTCAGCAGTTTGGACATCTTTAGTAGCTTGGTCAAGATTAGCTTGAGCACTTGCCACGTCTGATTGTTCTTTTGCAAGAGCTTTACTTTCAGCTTTGATTTGTGCATTTGTAGCTTCGGTTGCTTTTTGGTTAGCAGTCTGAGCTTCAAGATTCTTAGTTTGAGCGTCTTTGACTTGAGCAACTTTTTCTGGTGTTGCTTGAGACGCAACAACTTCAGCGTCTTTGACAGCTTGAGTTGCGTTAGCTACTTCTTTCTCAGCAGAAGCAACAGTAGCTTCTTTTGCTTTAACATCAGCTTTAGCTGTGTCAATCTTAGTTTCAGCATCTTTAACAACAGCTTTCTGAGCGTCAAGAGCAGGTTTTACTGTAGAAGGTGCAGGAACTTCATTCTTTTCAAGTGGTTTCACTTGTGACTTAGTAACAAGAGCAGGTTCATTGACAGCAGTGTTAGAAGGTACTGGAGTCGCTTGAGCTTCTTGAGCAAATGCAGTTCCACCAACAGACGCAAGTCCAATAGCTGTTGAAGTTGTTAGAGTTTTAATAGTTTTGTTTGACATAAAATCTCCAAAAATTCCCATTAACAACTATAAATAGTTGTTTTTTTATTTATTATAGCACATTCAACCAACCTTGTAAAGTCACAAGCAATCTTTTAAGAACTAAAATATGTAAAAAAAATACTGTAGTATTTAGTTTAAGAGGTATTGCATGAAACAATCATTAAGAAAGTATGTAGGAAAACGAATTCGCCTTTTAAGGTTGAAAAAAGGGCTTACACAAGAACAAATTGAAGAACGAGCTGACCTTGGAACAAATTATGTATATAAACTTGAACACTTAGAAACAAACATAACAATTAATACACTTGAAAAAGTTATGAATGCTCTTGAATGCGATATTTCATCTTTTTTTGATATTACAAAAAAAGATGAGAATCCTGAAATTGTTGAATTAATTACGAATATAAAAAATTTACCTGATAGTAAACAAAAAGAAATACTCTCCGCATTCCATATGATTCTGAATCAAATTAAATAATATTTTAATTATTATCAAAATGCTATAATTGATAACATAGCAACTCTATTAAATAACATAAACAACCGCTAAAAATTATAGCGGTTGTTTTTTATTCATTTATTTTCTTTCCTTATAATACGCAGATTTATTGTGAGATGAATAACGCTCCTTCGCTCTGTAATATTCAAAACTAGATTCTCTATCATCATTAACATCAACGATTGTTAAAATATCACTATCATTTTGCCATTGTTCGATATCAATAGGAGTAAAAAATTTTTCAAATAAAGCTGTTATCATAACATCTCGAATCTCTTCTTTTGAGATAGACCCAGCCCATGACCTAAAAACAGCTCTTTCATGCATATCCTTTAGCTCATCTTCTGTTGGCTCTTCAAAATAATTTTCACTGTCTATGTTGCTTTTATAATCTTTGAACTTATCAAAATCAAATCCGCTCTTCTTAACTAAATATGGTTCACACCGTTTCTCTAATCTATCAAGAATCTCATAAGTGAATACTTTAGTTCTGCTTCTTTCAAAAGTTTTATATTTAGCCTTATCCCACTCGTTCATAGCTTCCAGTTCTCTTTGAAATTTCGTACGTAAATTTTTTTTAAGATTTTCTGTTTCCTCAATTTGATACTTTTGTATCATGTCATCCATAAAATCAGATAATCGTTTTATTTTTATTTTAAGCATTTTCTTGTCCTCCATAAAATAAAATGTGTATCGTATGCTTTAATTGTACATCGTAAATACTAGTTTGTCAAATTTAAAATGCACATTTTATAGATTTTAGAAAAAATTATTGTTAGAATAGACTCATGAAGTTAATGCTCGTGTAGCAAAACTTTAAAAAATTTTTTCATTGGAGGTCAATCATGACATTTTTTAAAAAAACGAACGGCTACAGCGCTAGCCTAGCAGAAGAAGCTCTTTCAGATGAAGTTATTAAGTTGGTAGGTAAACAACTTGAGACTCAATATGAATTCGAAAAAACTGGTGAAATCGTTAAGGGTAAAGAAAAAATGAAACGTACTGATAAAATTTTAGGTTATCAAGTTTACGTTGCAACTGACAATCACAATCCTTTTAAAGTCAAATTTTTACCAGAAAATAAGCCAAATTTATCAAAATTCGAAATCGGCGATATAGTTGAGTTTGAAGATTTAGAAGCGTTTGAGAATCAATATGGACAGCTTTATTTCAGAGCTAAAGGTATTAGGAAAGGAAAGTAACATATGGCTTTTTCAATGAATAAAGGCCAAACTCAAGCTACATCAGCAACTTCTGCTGGTGTGGCTGAATTTGGTAAAAATAAATTCGAATTAGAACAATTCATTCTAAGAAATTTGAATAATGCTCTAGATATTAATAATGAATCATCTTATTTGGGTTCGTTCAATATTAAGGTCGCAAGTAATGACACGGGATTCTTTTACATTGCAAATCTCCCAGTCTCGTATTCACTCGATTCGCAACTTTATTTTAAAATTTCAGCTATTTGCGCCGGCATACTCTATCCATTCAAGACTCTCTTACCACAGAATAATGCATTTTTTGTTCCTTATGATACTAGCAATCCAAATTTAGCTCGAGCTTTCTTTTTTCCATGGTTGGACGGGATTCCAAGTCGTCTAAAAATTGATAATCTTGCATCTTTTATCAAACAGAACGTATCAGAAAATGCTCTCCCAATTATGGCGAATAACATTTGTAACATCTCTATGAAATCGGTTACACATTTGGCAGTGAGTGGCCCATCTGGTACAGGAAAGACTCATTTCTTACGTTATTTGATTAGTTGTCTAAAATCTTTCACAAATCAAATTATTTGCGTTGACCCCAAGTTATCCGATATTTATTTACTAAGCAAAGAATTAGGCTTGGAAGTATTAGCTCCAAAGCACGGTTCAAATTTAAACAGTTTTATTACAGATGTCAATGAATTATTGGGTCGGGTTATTGAAAAGATTTACCAACGTCAAGAGATATTACTGAAAGAGCCTAATAAGCGTTTTGAAAGAATTTATATTGTAATAGACGAGCTATTAGCACTCGTTCAGGGAAGTTCAAAGCAGTCTCGTGAAGCATTTGGGCAATTGCTCGGGACGATCGCTCTACTAGGTCGTCAGACCTCAATTTCACTCATTTTATGCAGTCAACGTTTTGATGCGACCGCATTTGCAGGTAATACAGCTGTGCGTGAACAAATCAACTGTATATTTATTTTAGGTGAAATAAATGCGAATACCTGTCAGTTTTTGCTACCAAATGCCAATGTTGACAATATTGTAGTTCCAACAGGGATTGGTACAGGTATAGTCAAGTTTACAGACAATGAACACAGAACTCACATCATGCCCTTGCTTACCCCCTCTTATAACATCAGGAAGGAAGAAATCACATGAAAAAATACTTTAACAAATATAATGTAATTAATTCTACAATTTTTATTTCATTAATATTCTTTATTTTTGAACGTTTAGCTACGTTTTTAATTATTCAAATTCACTTAGAATCGTTCTATTACTTTGTAGTGTTTATTTGGATATTGCGTTTAATTATATTGAGTGCGTTTTCTATTTTATTTTTCGCAATTTTTTTAGAATTTTTATTTCGTCGTGCTGAATCGGATTATTTTAGAAACAGCATCAAATCCTATCTAGCTACTAGGAAAATTCGTCGTTATTGTACTCACATCAATGTAGAGCCGACGCTGGAAGAATCGTCTCGTTATATGAATACAAAACAAGTTATTGTCAAGAAAGTCAATCGTTCATTAAAAGCATTGACCGTCACTTTTTATAAAGATTGTGCTGTATTGAATGGAAGATTGCCCTCAAATACTGAGAGTGCTGATGTTATTGAAAAATTATTTCCAAAAATAAAAAAGGAATTAAATTATTTAGATAAAAATTATCAATTCAACGATATTATTAGAGACCCTGAAGGTAAAAATTTTTCATCTGTTGCTAAATGTAATATTGGTGAAGTCTATCCTATTAAAAATAATGATGGTTAATAGTGCGGTGTACTGCTGCTGAAGGCAGGCAGGTACACCAGCACATATATGCGGTTCGTTATATGTCTAGGGTGTTGTGTAAAGCTAGTATTACCTTTACACAACATCAAAGACAAGACAAAAAGAAAGTAAGGAATTTATAACATGTCAAAAGAACTTAGTTCTCAATACAAAGCCAGCTCTTTCTGCTGTACTTTAAATAATATTGATAAACTTTTTAATATCACTGATACAACTTTTGATGACGCAAGATATTCAGATGAAACTCGTAAACAAGTCGATGAATTTCGTAACAATCTTGACCCAAATAAAAATTATAGTCCCGAAGAAATGGTTGAACATCTAATTTATCTCTGGGTTGATGGTAAAGAAGAAACTCGCTCAGCAGCTGCTAATTATGAGATAGGAGATAATGGCAATCATCATTCTCATCTTATTTTAGAAGCAAAGAATCAGACACGCTTTTCAGCTATCAAAAAGCTCTATCCCACTATTCATGTTGAGCTGACTCGTGGAACTCGTGAACAGGTCATAGCATATCTCAACAAGACAGGGAAGCATGAAGAAAAAGCTCATACAACTGTTGTTCCGATGATGAATCATGGTATCATTGAAGCAAATCAACAAGGAAAAAGAAAAGATTTAGAAGTAATTCAAGAGTTACTTGAAGCAGGTCTATCCCCTGAAGAGATTATGCGTCAAAATTTATCTTATCGCAAGTTTTCAAAAATGATTAAAGAACATTATTATCAAATGCAAGTCGCTAACGCTCCTCTGGTCAAGAACATCAGTGTATATTGGCATTTGGGAGGTTCAGGAACAGGTAAAAGTTATATGCAAGTTCGTTTAAAAGAAGAATTTGGCATTGAAAATGTTTATGTTTTATCAGATTATGGTACAGGGGGGCTTGATAATTATACAGGGGAATCTATTTTATTTATGGATGAATTTAAAGGGGATATTGATTATCAAACATTTTTAAAATTGCTAGATGTATATCCAAACCAAGTTCATGCACGTTACAGCAATGTATATGCTTTATGGGATACAGTTCATATATCTAGCATCTTCACCCCATACCAAATTTATAAAATGTTAGTTGCACCCGACAAACAGAAGTACGACCCTATCACTCAACTAAATCGTCGTATTCATTACATTGTTTATCATGTCAAAATTGATGATAATCAATACAAGGAATTAACGTTTGAAATGAGACAATATCTTGAGCTAATTGAACAAAAACAATCTATTGAAGAAATTGCAGAAGAACTCATTAGCAAAGGAATAGATACTGCTACTGAGGATATTTTATCAGATATAAAAAAAGTTATCGCTGACTCTCCTAGTGACCAAACCAAGAAAAACAGCGACAACTAAAGTTAATGGAAACAGTAAATACTATTTCTATACCTTATTTTATCACAGAAAGAGAAAAATTCATATGACAGATAAAATTTTAATCAAAATAGACAATTTAGAAGTACAACTCCCTCAATCACATATCATTATTGAAAAAGATGAATATCTCAACTTAAAAAGCAAGGCTTCACAGGGGCAATATATGAGCTTATCTGAGGTTTTGGAGATGGTTTCAGTATCTCGACCTTGGCTTTTGGAAAATGTTCTATATCGGTCGGATATTCGCTCAAAAATCGATATCGAAAAGAATAAAGATGGTTTTGTAAAGTATCCAGAGAATCAGGGTGGACGGTACTACTTCTTAGCCAGCAAAACAAAACAATTTTTTGAAGAAAACTTTGCAGAAATCTTTAATTTATGATACGATAATCAAGATAATATCTTGGTTATCGTCTTTTTAGAAAGAGGTAATCATGTCAGTGTCATACAGAAAAAGAGGTAAAAAGAATTTATGGGACTATAGAATATTTGATAAAAATAAAAAGGTAGTTGCTTCAAACTCAGGATTCAAGACAAAAAGAGAAGCTGAAATTGAAGCGCTAGCCCTTGAGTTAAAACTGATTAATGGTGCGATAATTGATAAAAATATTACATTCTATGCCCTCTGGGAAAAATGGCTAGAATTAACAGTCAAACCACTCGGAAAAGCAGAGTCGACATTTAATAAACATTTATTGCGTGGTAAGTTTATAAAAGAATATTTCAAAGACAAACCAGCTTTAAAAATTAAAGCAAGCGAATATCAGGCTTTTATAAATAAGTATGCTGAAACAAATTGTCGTGACAATGTTAGTAGATTGAATGCGGAAATTAGAAATGTGATTGTATTTGCGAAAAGAGATAAGCTTAATATCGAAGATTTTACTGAAGGGGTTATACTTTCAGGACGACCTCCAAAGAAGCGAAGAGATGAAAAATATATTCATAGCTTTGATGACTATCAAAAACTAGTGACATATCTAGAAAACAATCTTGATTTAACAACTTCAATTGTTCCATATCTTTTATTGATTCAACTGAAAACAGGAATGCGTGCAGGGGAGGTTGCAGGTCTCACATGGGATTGTGTGTTGTGGCAAAGTTCAGAAATAAAAACATATCGCAGATATGATACCGCTAGAAAATGCTGGGCAAATCCCAAAACAGAAGAATCAATTCGTACAATTCCTATTGATAATGATACTTTAACTATTCTCAAAAAATTAAAACAAGAACAAAGTGTATTCATTGAAAACGGTACAATTACAAATAACGAAAATATAGTTTTAGTAGATTTGAATTATAAGATTGTAACAAATGCAGGAATCAATAAGCATCTAAAGCAAATTTTAAAAGATTTGAAAATTTATCCGCAGACTATGACAAGTACAGGCCTGAGACACACGTATTGTTCAACAATGTTAGCAATGGGCGTTGATATTTGGGCAGTTTCTAAGTTAATGGGACATCGAGATATTAAACAAATCACTGAAACTTACGGCCATCTAATAAAGGAAAAAGCTGATATTGAAAATAACAAAGTTCGTGCTGTTTTGACGAGTTTAGTTAAAAAATAGAATTATTGACCAAAAGTTGACCAAATCAAAAAGGAACGCTGATTTATCAACGTTCCTTAACTCTATACTATACCGGCGGCCGGGGTCGAACCGGCACGTCCTTGCGGACACTGGATT
The DNA here is from genome assembly GCA_032481955.1 of Streptococcus mitis. GTDB lineage: Bacteria > Bacillota > Bacilli > Lactobacillales > Streptococcaceae > Streptococcus > Streptococcus mitis_DQ. Next base: position 67,134 of record JAWERV010000004.1, read on the forward strand.
TTGAGTCCAGCGCGTCTGCCAATTCCGCCACGCCGGCAAATAGTAA